>NZ_JBPQTK010000013.1:0-79062 GCF_051386315.1 Micromonospora sp. URMC 107 | reverse complement strand
GCCCGGCCCCGCCGAGCGGTGCCGGGCTGCCCGGCGGACACCGCCCCACCACCCGGCATCGCCACTAGCCTGAGACTCGATGGATCCCATCCAGGCAACGCTGCTCGTCGCCGCCGGTGTCGCCACGGGCGCCTTCAACGCGGTCGCGGGCGGGGGTTCCCTGATCGCCTTCTCGGCGCTGATCGCTGCCGGCATACCGCCGCTCAACGCCAAGCTGACCAGCACCGTCGCCGTCTTCCCCGGCAACGTGGCGAGCGTCGCGGGAGGGTACCGGGACCTGCCGCCCCGCGGGGAGATCCGGCGCATCCTGCCCGCGGCGGTCGGCGGCGGCGTCGTCGGATCGCTGCTGCTGCTGGTGACGCCCAGCCACGTCTTCGACGTGATCGTGCCGTTCCTGGTGCTCGCCGCGTCGGCGGTCCTCGGCCTGCGGGACCAGCTGGACGGGCTGGTCCGGCGCTCCGCCCTGCGGCACGGGCGGAAGCACCCGGCGGCCCTGCAGGCGTCCGTCGCCCTGGGCGGCGTCTACGGCGGCTACATCGGCGCCGGCTTCGGCATCGTCCTGGTCGCCAGCCTGGCTCTGTTGCAGCGCGAACCGCTCATCCGGACGGTCGCCCTGAAGAACCTGCTGTCGGCCGTCATTTCGTTCACGGCGGTGGTGCTCTTCGTTCTCTTCGGCACCGTCAACTGGGCGGGCGTGGCGATCCTGGCCCCGGCGACCGTCGTCGGCGGCTATGTCGGGGCACGGCTGCTCCGCAGGCTCCCCATCGGCCTGCTCAGGGCGGTGGTCGTCGCGTTCGGGGTGGCCTTCGGGCTGTTCCTGCTGGGGCGCAACGTCCTGTAGGCCGCGCTGGGCCCCGGCGACCGCAGGGGAGGATCGGCCCCGGCAACGGGAAAAGGCCCCCGCCATCCGGTCGGATGACAGGGGCCCCTCCCGCGCCGGTCAGGTCAGCGGGACCTGGCGGGCGAGCGCGGCACCGTCGGCCTCGAAGGCGGCCAGGACGGAGGTGGGCGTGCCACCGGCGACCGGCACCAGGACGGTCACCGGGTGGCCGGAGCGCACCTGCACCGCGCGCTCACCGAGCGACCGGTCGCCGTTCCAGGTGTGCAGGTACACCGTGCCGGCGCGGTCGGCCCGGACGGTCACCTGCACGCCGCCGGCCACCTGCCGCTGGCCGGTCAGCCGCAGCGCCCGCTCGGGCAGCCGCGCGACGGCGGCCGGGGCCACGCCGTCCACCGCCGACTGCGCGATGGTCTGCGGGCTGTGCACGCTGCGGGCGGCGGTGTCCGGGAACACCGGGGCGCTGGGCTGCCGCGCGGCCGGGGTCAGGCCGGGCAGGGTGACCAGGCCGTACCGGTACGGGTCGGCCCGGACGCCGGTGAAGGTGGACCAGCCCAGCCGGGACTGGGAGCTGAGGTCCTGGGTGTCCGAGTCGTAGACCAGCACGTTGAAGCCCATCCGGGCCGGGTCGATCGCGTCGGGCAGCACCGCGAACGGGATGCGCGCCTCGATCGTGTAGCCGGCGTACGGCGCGGTCACCTTGCTGACCACGGTCATCCCCGGGGCGGTCGTGGCACCCGGGCCCTGCCGGTTGTCGGCGTCGCGCTGCCAGCACGGCGGGTCGCCGTTGGCGGGGTCGTCGGTGACCGGGAAGATGCCCGCCTTGAACACGGTGGAGGTGTCCGTCGAGTTCCCCTTCGGGTCGACGATGATCTCCACGCTGTCGGTGCGCCGCTGCCGCTTGCAGTCCTGCGGCACCACCTTCTTGCCGAGCACGTCGTCGGTGACCCGCACGAACACGACGAGCGCGTCCTCGGTGAAGGCGATCCGGCCGGTGGCCGAGGCGTCCTGCGGCGTGGTGGCCTGCCCCTCCCAGATGCGGGACAGGTCCAGCTCCTCGCCGGGGTACTCGCCGGGGGAGGCCACCCCGTCGACGGCGTGGTCGTGCCCGGCGTGCGGCACCTCGCTGGTCGGCACGATCTCCAGGGCGCCGGTCTCCACGGTGCTGCCGGCGGCGCTGGTGGTGGTGATGGTGATGCCGTAGTCGCCGCCGTCGCCGCCCTCGTTGGCGGTCGGCAGGCTGGCATCGCTGGTGACGGTGAAGGTGACCGCCCCGGTCGCGCCCGGGGCCAGGTCGGCGTAGCTCTTCGTCGCCGCGTCGGCGGCGAAGCCGGCCGGTAGGCCGAGGGCGACCGTGCCGCTCTGGGCGGTCTCGCCGTGGTTGCGCAGGTCGACCCGGACCGTCCGGCTCTTGCCGGAGCCGATGGTCAGCACCGGCTTGATCAGGGTGTCCAGCTGCGGGTAGCCGCTGTCGCCGGCCCAGGTGCGGAACAGCCCCACCTCGGGCAGCGGCTCCAGGGTGCCGCGCACGTCGGCGACCACCCGGACCGCGCGGTCCGTGCGGCCGGCGCCCTGGCCGGTGGTCAGGGACGCGCCGACGAGGTGCTGGGCGTTGGTGTCGGCGCCGGCGGGGACGGACACGGTGAAGGTGGCGGTCCGCTCCTTGCCGGCCGGTACGGCGCCGCGCAGCTCGCCGGAACCGACGGCGGTCCAGCCCTGCGGCAGCCGCAGCGAGACCCGGGGCGCGGTGAGCGCCCGGTTGCCCGGCGCCCGCACGTGCGCGGTGACCTCGACGCTCTGCCCGGGGGCGAGGTCGAACCGGTCGGCGGTCAGGTAGAGCTCGGTGCCGCGGGGCAGCCCGCCGGCCGCCGGGGGCAGCACCGAGCCGCGCAGGATCGCCTCGGGGGAGGTGTCCGCCGGGTCGTACGGGACGCGGCTGTCGACCAGGGTGTAGAAGTCGCAGCGGATCTTTGCGGGGTCGGTGGGGGCGGCGGCGGTGTTGGCCCAGCCCTGGGTGACGTAGTCCCGGCGGGCGTCGACCTCGACCTCGGCCCAGGTCTTGCCGCCGGCGCTGCGGGTGCCCTCCCAGACGCCGAACACCTGGTCGGTCGGGACGGCCGGCACGAAGCCGGTGGCGCACTGCGGCCCGGTCGACGAGCTGCCGGTGCCGCCGGTACGCAGGAACTTCGCCGCCCGGAACGGCGTGAGCCCTTCCTTGGTGAGCTGCTCGGGGAAGGCCTTGGGGTCGGCGGCGGCGTGGAACGCCTCGGCGGCGAACCGGGCGGCCTGCTGGTGGTTGCCGTGGTTGCCGGGCGTGGGCGACGGGTTCATCGTCATGACGATCTCGGGCCGGGTCTGCCGGATCACCCGGACGATCTGGGCCAGGGTGTCGTCGTGGCCCCAGATCTGCTCGGACAGGGGCGCGGACGCGGTGTACCAGAAGTCGACGCGGTCGAGGTTGTACAGGTTCTCCACCCCGGCGCGGCCGATCGCGGTGCGCTCCTCGCGCTCCCGGATGATGCCCAGCGGCGGGCCCTCCTCCAGGCCGACGGCGTTGCCGCCGCCCTCGCCACGGGTGATGGTGACGACGCCGGCCTTGGCGCCGTGCTTCTCCTTCCACTGGCCGAGGGTGGCGAGGCTGCCGGCCTCGTCGTCGGGGTGGGCGCTGACGAAGAGGACGTCCAGGTCGACGGCGTCGGTCGGCCGGGCGTCGGTGGGGGCGGCGAGGGCCACGGCCGGTGTCCCGGACAGGGCCAGGGCGAGCGCCGTGGGTAGCAGGAACGCCTTGAGACGCATGCAGATCCTTTCGCGTGGCGCGATGTCCGCGCAGCGGCCGGCGACGTCGGACGCGGGGCGTCGACGTGGGGTCGCGCTCGGACGGTGAGGGGACGGGCGGGGGCGCCGGGCACGAGGGAGCACCGGCGTCACCGGGGTACGCAGCGGCACGAGATCCGTACACACTGGAAGGCCTTCGCCCGGTGACGCTAGGGACCGGCGCGGCGGCCCGTCAATGCTTTGCAAGGTCTTTCTTCATTTGCGAAAGAAACTAACTCCCCGCCAGGCGCGGCGTTGCCGGCGGTGAGGTCGCCCGTCCGCAGGCCCCGTGAGGGCCCGCAGGAAGGGCGTTTCTGCTGCTCACGGAGGGGTCCGCAAGGTAACGAGACGGTTTCGTTACTTGACTCGATAGTTCGTTCGCCGTAGGAAGGAAGTGTGACAGACGTGGTGACGCCACCAACGAGCCCGGTGAGCCGGGAGCGGTCGAAGGAGATCAAGCGGTTGTCCGTGATCTCCACCGCCCGCCAGGTGCGGGTGCTCTCCCGCGCCGAGCTGACCGAGCTCACCGGGCTGAGCCCCGCCACGCTCACCCCGCTCGTGCGCGAGCTGATCGCCGAGGGGTACCTCATCGAGCGCGGCCCAGGAACCTCCCGCACCGGCCGGCCCCGGGCGATGCTGGAGTTCAACCCCCGGGCCGAACTGGTCGCCGCGGTCTCCCTGGAGCCGTCCCGGATCAGCTGCGAGATCGCCGACAGCGACGGCGCCGTCATCGCCCACCGCGCGGTCCGGCTCGCCGGCGACATCGTCGACACCATCTGCCGCTCGGTGCCCGAGCTCGCCGGCGACGGGCTGCCGGCGCTGCGCGGGGTGGCCATCGCCGCGCCCGGCGTCTCCACCGGCGGCGCCGTCCGCCTGGCTCCCTCGGTCGGCCTCGTCGAGGGCCGGCCGGTGGGGGAGTCGGTGCAGCGGCGGCTCGGGGTACCCGTGGTGGTGGACAACGACGTGAACCTGATGGCGGCCGGCGAGCACGCCGTCGGCGCGGGCAGCGACGTCGCCGACCTGCTGCTGCTGCACGTGGCCGACGGCATCGGCGCCGGCCTGGTGCTCGACGGGCAGGTCCGCCGGGGCGCCGGCGGGGCCGCCGGCGAGGTCGGCTTCCTGCCGCTGGACCCGACCGACCGCGGCCACGACGGGATCGGCCCGTTCGAGGCCCGCTGGTCGGAGAACGCCATCGCCGAGCGGATGGTGGCGCTGGCCCCCGGACGGCGGCCGGACTCGCCCGTGGCCGACCTGGTGGCGCTGGCCGCCATCGACGACCGGGCCGCCGCCTACCTCGACGACGTGCTCGCGGCCTGGTCGCGGCTGATCGTCTCCTGCGTCTGCGTCGTCGATCCCGGGCGGGTGCTGCTCAGCGGCGCGGCCGCCCACCTCGACGACGCCGCCGTCGACCGGCTCCAGGCGCTGGTCGCCGCCGCCGCGCCGAGCACCACCGAGGTGCGCCGGGCGGTGCTCGGCGACCGGGCGGTGCTGCACGGGGCGGTCAGCTACGCCCTCTCCGCGGCCGCCGCCGGAATGCCCACCCTGCTGCCGACTCCCTGACCACACACCACGCACACCGCAGTTCCCCCCACACCCCTCGGAGGTACCCCATGAGACGTCGACTTCTCCTCGCCGGTGCGCTCGCCACCGTGCTCGCCGCCGGCACCGCCTGCGGCGGCGGTGGTGGCGACGACGCGGCCGGCGGCGCGAGCGCCGAGAAGCTGACCATCTACACGGCCCGCGACAAGAAGGTCTCCACCTACGTCGTGGACCAGTTCACCGCCAAGTACCCCGAGTACAAGGGCAAGGTCGAGATCCTCAACCTGGGCGCCCAGGAGATCCTGGAGCGGGTCCGGGCCGAGAAGGCCAACCCGCAGGCCGACGTCTGGTGGGGCGGCACCCAGCAGGGGCTCTCCGCCGGCGCCAGCGAGGACCTGCTGACCTCCTGGCAGCCGGCGTTCGCCGGCAAGATGGACCCGAAGTACAAGGACGCCGAGGGTCGCTGGTTCGGGGAGATCCTGCTCCCCGAGGTCATCATGTACAACAACAAGGCGCTCACCCCGGAGCAGGCCCCGAAGGACTGGGACGACCTGCTGAAGCCGGAGTGGAAGGACAAGATCATCATCCGGGACGTGGCCGCGTCCGGCACGATGCGGTCGATCTACGCGTCGATGATCATGCGGCAGTCCCCGGACGGCAGCAACCCGCAGCCCGGCTACGACTGGCTGAAGAAGCTCGACGCCAACACCGGCGCGTACGCGGCCAACCCGACCGACCTCTACCTGAAGCTCTCCCGCCAGCAGGGCGTGCTCAGTGCCTGGAACCTGCAGGACATCCTGCTGCAGGCCAACCAGTCGAACATGCCGTTCGGCTACGTGATGCCGGCCTCCGGCGCCCCGGTGCTGGTCGACGGCATCGCCGCGGTCAAGGGCGGCAACACCACCGGCGCGCAGAAGTTCATGGAGTTCCTCTTCGACGACAAGCTCCGCGGCGACCTGGCCAAGGACTACTACCAGATCCCGGCCGTGGACATCGCCGAGAAGCCGGAGTGGCTGGCCCAGCTCAACCTCAAGCCGCTGGACGTCAACTGGGACGTGATCGGCAAGAACGAGACCGAGTGGATCAACCACTGGAACGGCCAGATCAAGAACAAGGGCTGACCGCCCGGGCGTTTCGGGGGCGGGCCCCCCCCCCCCCCCCGCGCCCCCATCCCACGACCGACCAGGTCCGGTACCGCACGAAGGAGAGGACCTCATGATCGATGTCACGCTGGAGTCGGTGAGCAAGCGCTTCGCGCGCGGCGGCGACACCGCGGCCGTGGACGACGTCGACATCACCATCGCCGCCGGGGAGTTCTTCACGCTGCTCGGCCCGAGCGGCTGCGGCAAGACCACCACCCTGCGCATGGTGGCGGGGTTCTACTTTCCCACCTCCGGCCGGATCCGGTTCGGCACCGAGGACGTCACCCGCCGGCCGCCGAACAAGCGCGACACCGGCATGGTCTTCCAGAACTACGCGCTCTTCCCGCACATGAGCGTCGCGCAGAACGTCGCGTACGGCCTGAAGATCCGCAAGGTCGGACGGGTCGAGTCGCGGCGGCGGGTCGAGGAGGCGCTCGGCCAGGTGCACCTCGCCGGCTACGGCGACCGGCGCATCGACGAGCTCTCCGGCGGCCAGCAGCAGCGTGTCGCCCTGGCCCGGGCGCTGGTGATCCGGCCGCGCACCCTGCTGCTCGACGAACCGCTGTCGAACCTCGACGCCAAGCTGCGCGAGGAGACCCGGGTCGAGATCCGCCGCATCCAGCGCGAGGCCGGCACGACCTCCATCTACGTCACCCACGACCAGGCCGAGGCGATGGCCATGTCGGACCGCATCGCGGTGATGCAGTCCGGCCGGGTGCAGCAGATCGGCGCCCCGCAGGAGATCTACCACCGCCCCGCGACCAGCTTCGTGGCCCGCTTCATCGGCCGCAGCAACGTGCTCAGCCTCCCCGTGGTCGCCGCCGCCGAGCAGACCGTCACCGTGGGGCTGCCCGCCGGCGGCGAGGTCACCGCGCCCGCCCCGACCGGCCACGGCCTGCGCCAGGGCGACACCGCGCTGGTGTCGGTCCGTCCCGAGCACCTCGGGCTGACCTCGGCCACCGAGGCGGGCGCGCTGCCCGGCCGGGTCACCGAGGTGGAGTTCACCGGCATGGCCACCAACCTCGTGGTCGACGTGGCCGGCGAGCCGGTGCAGGTGGCCGCGATCGACGTGCCGGCCGGGATCGCCGCCGGCGACCAGGTCGGCCTGCGGCTGAACCGGGAGCGGATGTGGGTGGTGCGGCCGTGAGCACCATCCCCGCCACCCCCAGCCCGGCCACCGTCGCCCCGATCACCCAGGAGCCGCCGCCGCGCGGCCCGCGCCGCCGCCTCGCCGACCGGTTCGCCGGCGGCACCGGCTCCCGCTGGTTCCCGTACGTCCTGGTCTTCCCGCTCGCCCTGATCCTCTTCGGGTACGTGGTGCAGCCGATGTTCGCCACCTTCGCCGAGAGCGTCGGCGTGGACGGGGTGGAGAACTACGGCAGCTTCGTCACCGGCGGCGGGGTCGCCCGCTCCTCCCTGGTCACCTCGCTGATCATCTCCGCGGCCAGCGTGCTGCTCTGCGGCGTCGTCGGCGTGGCGATGGCCTTCCTGCTCAAGCGCTTCTCGTTTCCCGGCCGCAAGCTGATCGAGGCGATCATCCTGGTGCCGGCGGCGCTGCCGCCGCTGATCGGGGCGATCTCGTTCCAACTGCTCTACAGCGAGACCGGCATCCTGCCGCGCGGCCTCCAGCAGCTCCTCGGCGCCGAGAACCCGGTGCTGCCGTTCAGCGGCATCGCCGGGGTGCTGGTCGTGCACACCTTCACCATGTACCCGTACTTCTACCTGTCCGCCTCGGCCGCGCTGTCGGGGATGGACCCGTCGGTGGAGGAGGCGGCGTACAACCTGGGCGCCGGCCGGGTCCGGGTGTGGCGCACGGTGCTGCTGCCGATGCTCACCCCGGCGCTGGTCTCCGCCTCGCTGCTGGTGTTCATGACCTCGCTGGCGTCGTACACCGCCCCGCTGCTGTTCGGGGTGGACCAGACGATGACCATGCAGATCTACATCAACCGCACCAACGGCGACCTGCCGATGGCCTCCACGTACGCCTCGGTGCTCGGCGTGGTCTCCGTGCTGTTCCTGCTCGGCATGCGCTGGTACGAGGGGCGGCGCAGCTACCGCTCCCAGTCCAAGGGCGTCGCCGCGCACCGGCGCGAGATCACCAACCCGCTCGGCAAGTGGCTCGCCCTGACCGCCTCGGTCCTGGCCACCGCGGTGCTGCTCGCGCCGGTGGCGACCATCGCCCTTGTCGCGTTCTCCCAGGACGGCTCCTGGACCACCGAGGTCATCCCGGCGGCGTACACCACGCAGAACTTCGTCACGATCTTCTCCGACCCGGCGGCGTTCCAGCCGATCCTCAACTCGTTGCAGATGAGCCTCATCGCGACCGTCGCCTGTGTCGTCGTCGGCGTGCTCATCGCGTACGCGGTGCGGCGGCTGGACTTCCGCGGCCGGGGCCTGCTGGACGTGGCGGTCATGCTGGCCTGGGCGCTGCCCGGCACGGTGGTGGCGATCAACCTGATCTCCGCGTTCAGCACGGGCAACGCGTTCAGCTTCGGACAGGTGCTGATCGGCACCTTCTGGATCATGCCGTTGGCGTACTTCGTGCGCTTCCTGCCGCTGGTGTTCCGGTCCAGCTCGGCCACCCTGGCGCAGATCGACCCGTCGCTGGAGGAGGCCGCGCGCAACCTGGGCGCGTCCTGGTGGCGGGCGTTCGGCACGGTCACCCTGCGGCTGATGCTGCCCGGTGTGGTGGCCGGCGCGCTGCTCGCCTTCGTGCACGGCGTCGGCGAGTTCGTCGCCTCGGTGCTCATCTACACCTCCGAGACGGCGCCCATCTCCGTGGAGATCAACAACCGGATGTACTCGTTCGAGGTCGGCACCGCCGCCGCGTACGGCATGCTCCAGGTGGTCCTGATCTTCGTGGTGATGGTGGTCTCCGGCCGGCTGGAAGGCGGCCGGCGCTCCAGTCGGGAGGCGGCCCGGTGGACGGCGTGAGCGCGGCCTGGCCGACGGGCGGCGGGCTGGTCCCCGCCGCCCGGATCCCCGGCGGGGAACTCGCGGCGGTCGCCGCGGCGGCGGACTTCGCGGTGCTCCCGGTCGGCGCCGTCGAGTGGCACGGCCCGCACCTGCCGCTCGGCACCGACCTGATCCTCGCCGAGGGCTTCGCCGCCGAGAGCGCCCTCGGCGGCGACGGCGCGGTGCCGTCCGGCGGCGGCACCCCGGACGGCACCGGGACCCCCGCCGGCGGGCGCGGGGCGGCGGGCCCGCGCGGGGTGCTCTTCCCCGCCGTGCCGTACGCCGCCTGCCCCGGCCAGACCCGGCCGTGGCCCGGCACCGTCGCGATCCGACCCGAGATCGCGGTCGGCTACCTCGCCGACGTCATCGAGGGGATCGTGGCCGCCGGGTTCACCCGGCTGCTGATCGTCAACGGACACGACGCCAACATGTCGACCGTCCGGGCCGCCATGGAGTGGGTCTCCGGGCGGCGCACGGCGAGCCTGCTGCTGGTCAACTGGTTCCAGCTGGTCACCCCGGCCGAGACCGCCGAGCTGTACGGGCCGCTGCCGGCGCGCGGGCACGGCGGCGCGTACGAGACCTCCGGGGTGCTCGGCTTCGACCCCGACGCGGTCCGCCTCGACGCCGTCGCCGACCTGCCGCCCCGGCCGAAACTGCCGGTGACCCACCCGTACGTGCTGGTGGAGTCCCGGCCGGACCCGTGGCAGGGCTGGTCCGGGCACATCTCGCTGGCCGACGAGGCGGCCGGTCGGCGGGTCCGGCACCTGGCCGCCACCCGGCTGCGCGAGGTCGTCGCCGCCTGGGTGGCCGCCCCGCTGCCCGCCGACGGGCCGGTCCGGACGGCCGGCGGGCCCGAGCCCGAGGAGGCGCCGTGACCGTCGACCGTGGACTGGACGTCGTCGACTTCCACCTGCACTTCCGCATCGGCGCCGACGAGACGGTCCGGGCCTGCGAGCACGCCGCCGACATGCACCCCGGCGGCGAGCGCGAGCGCGCCGTCCGCGCCGCCGCTTCCGCCCCGTACGCGCGGCGGTGGCGGCAGGCGTGGGGCTTCCCCGACCCGGAGCCGCCCGCCGAGCGCTGGCAGGACGAGGCGGACCGGTGGGCCGAGGAACTGCGTGCGGTCGACATCCGCCGGGCGGTCTTCGTCACCGGCGGCGGCAACGACACCGTCGCCGACGTGGTGGACCGCCACCCGGACCTGCTGCTCGGCTTCGCCCACCACGACCCGTACGGCGCGGACGCCGCCGCCGAGCTGGAACGCGCCGTGGTCGAGCGCGGCCTGCGCGGGCTGAAGCTCTTCGCCCCGCTGCTGCGCGGCCCGCTCGACGACGAGGCCCTCGACCCGCTCTGGGGCACCGCCCAGCGCCTCGGCGTGCCGGTGCTGATCCATATCGGCCACTACGGTAGCGCCGGCGGCCTGTCCCATGGCCGGTACGGCGGCCCGGACGAGCTGGCCCGGATGGCCCGCCGCTTCCCCGAGCTGGCCGTGGTGGTGCCGCACTTCGGCGTCCAGCACGTGCAGGACCTGCTCTTCGCCGCCTGGGGCTGCCCGAACATCCACGTCGACACCTCGGGGTCGAACCAGTGGGTGCGCTGGATGCCGTACAAGCTGACCCTGGACGAGCTGTTCCGGCGGTGCTACGAGACCATCGGCCCGCACCGGATCGTGTTCGGCAGCGACTCGTCGTGGTTCCCGCGCGGGTACGTCACCCGCTACCTCGACGACCAGCTGCGAATCTGCCGCGAGCTGGGGCTGCCCGACGAGCACCTACGCGCGATCTTCGCCGGGAACGCCGAGCGCCTGCTCGGCCTGGACGCCTGACCGGCTGACGCCCGGGCGCGGCGCGCGACGCCGCGCCCGGCACGGAAGGAAGTAGAGACCGTCATGAGCACACCCGCGCTGACCACCTACCAGCGGCACCACCTGCGGCCGACCTACGACCACCACGTCGGGTACCTCTTCCCGGCGATGGTCCGGGCGAGCCAGGCCCACGTGGTGATGCTGACCGAGCAGGGGCTGGTCCCCGCCGAGCGGGGCGCCCGGCTGCTGCGCGGGCTGGCCGAACTGCGCGCCGACACCGCCGGTGCGCCGGAGTTCGACGGCACCTTCGAGGACACCTACTACCTGATGGAGAAGCGGCTGGCGCAGGCGTGCGGCATCCCCACCTCCGAGCTCGACGTGCAGATGGCCCGCAGCCGCAACGACCTCGACGCCGGGGTGTTCCGGATGCTGCTGCGCGACCAGTTGCTCGGGGTCCTCGACCGGGTGCTCGCGACCGGCGCGACCGCCCTGGACTCCGCGCACCGGTACGCCGACGTGGTGATCACCGGCTACACCCACCGCCGGCCGGCGCAGCCCACCACCATCGGGCACGCCCTCGCCGGGTACGCCGAGGCCCTCGCCGGGGAGGCCGTCGCCTACGCCGAGCTGATCGACCAGCTCAACACCTCGCCGCTGGGCTCCTGCGCCTTCGCGGGCACCGACCTGGACATCGCCCCCGCCCGGGTGGCGGAGCTGCTCGGCTTCGACGGCCTGGTCACCAACTCGTACGAGGCGGTGGCCGGCGCCGACCACCTCGTCCGGGTCGGCACCCTCAACGCCCAGGCCCTCGCGACCGGCGCCCGGCTGGCCCGCACCCTGATGGACTGGCTGAGCTGGCGCTGGGTGACCACGCCCGGGGACTTCACCCAGGGCAGCAGCATCATGCCGCAGAAGCGCAACCCGGTGGTGCTGGAGCACCTCGTCTCGATGGCCGGCGCCACCGCCGCCGACGCCGCCAGCGTGCTCAACAACGTCGGCGCCGCCTGGTGGGAGGACTCCAACAACGCCACCACCGACGTGCAGGTGCGGCTCTGGGAGAGCAACGACCGCACCGACCGGTTCTTCGCGCTGCTCGGCGGCTTCCTGGCCGAGATCGAGCCGCTGGAGCCGCCGTCGGCCGAGGAGATCGTCGCCTCCGGCGCCACCACCACCGCCGCGGCCGACGCGCTGACCCGGCACGGGGTGCCGTTCCGGGCCGCCCACTCGGTGGTCGGCCGGCTGGTCCGCGGCGGGGCCCCGGGCACCTGGACCGCGCAGACCGTCCGGGCGGCGGCCGAGGGGATCGCCGACGGGCTCGACGACGCCGCCGTCGCCGACCTGATCGCCGCCGCCGTACGCCCGGAGCTGGTGCTCGACCGCGCCCAGGTCGACGGCCCCGGCGCGGACGCGGTGCGCGCCCAGGTGGCGGTGCTGCGCGGCACCTTCGACACCGTCGCCGGCCGGCTGGCCGCCGTCCGCGCCCGACTCGCCGCCGCCGACGAGGCGCTGGACGCGGTCGCCGCGCAGGGGGCGGCCGGATGAGCGCGCGGAACGCGCCGGCCGGGGGCGTGGAGGTGGCCCGGTGAGCGTGCGACTGGCCGGCCGGGCCGCGCAGCCCGCGCCGCCGGCAGGCGACGCGGGCGTGCTGCTCGGCATCGACTTCGGCGGCACCAAGATGGCGGTCGGGGTGGCCGACGCGCAGGGCCGGCTGCTGGCCCGCGAGCGGATCCCGACGTACGCCGAGCGGGGTGCCCCGCAGGCCCTGGACCGCGCCCTGGAGCTGGCCGCGAAGCTGGTGGGGGAGGTCGGCGCGCCCGTCGCGGCGGCCGGGATCGCCTCGCCCGGCGTGGTCCGCTCCGACGGCATCGACCTGGCCCCGAACGTGCCCGGCTGGGACGGGCTGCGCCTCGCCGACGCGGTGCGGGACCGGCTGGCGGTGCCGGCGGTGGCGGTCGACAACGACCTCAACGCCGCCGCCCTGGCCGAGCTGCGCCTCGGTGCGCTCCGCGACGCCGACCCCGGCCTCGTGGTGGGCCTGGGCACCGGGGTGGCGGCGGCGGTCACGGTCCGCGGGTCGGTGCTGGCCGGACACCACGGGGCGGCCGGCGAGATCGGGTACGCGGTGGCCGGCGGGCCGTGGCCGGGCACCATGCTGGAGCTGGGCTTCTCCGGCCGGGCGCTGGACCGGCTCGCCGACTCGCTGGACGTGCCGGGCGGGGCGCGGGGGCTGGCCGCCGCCGCCGAGCGGCCCGGCCCGGCCCGCGACGCGCTGTCCGCCCGGGCGGACGAGCTGGCCCGGCACCTGGTCACCTGCTGTTTGCTGCTCGACCCGCAGCGGGTGGTGCTGGTCGGCGGGGTGGCCGGCAACGCGCTGATCCGCGGGCTGCTGGGGGAGCGGATGGCGGCGGTCCTGCCGTACCCGCCGGAGGTGGTGCTGTCGCGGTTCGCCGACGACGCCGCGCTGCTCGGCGCGGTCATCCTCGCCCGCGAGGCGGTCCCGACGCCCCGCTGACCGGGCCCCCGGTTCTTGCAAGTGTTTGCAGACCACGAAGCCGATGGTCCACCACGGACCGTCGGCCTCGTGGCTTTCGAGGGGCTATGGCCAGGCCCCACCCGGGGCGGCCGGCATTGTTGCCATCCAATTTCTGCTGCAAGGTCATGGCCCGATCGGAAGCGCCCCGGCGCGTCTGCATCCCGCGCCTGCTCCTCGCCGCCGCCGTCGTGGCGGCCTGTACCGACCGCCTCGGCCCGGGGTCCGGCCGCCCGACGGCATCGGAGATGTCGGCGCCCGCCGGTAGGGTGCCGGCCGTGACGCACACCGACTGGTCCGACGTACCCGGGCGGCTCGCGCGGCTGGCCGCCGACCCCGGCGCCGAGGGGATCTTCGGCGCCCGCGCCCACCGGTGGACTCTGGAGCCGCCGCTGCGCGCCGGGGAACTGGCCGAACTGGAGGGGCAGCTGCGGGTCGAGTTGCCGGAGGAATACCGGTCGTTCCTGCTCGCGGCGGGCCGGGGCGGGGCCGGGCCCGCGTACGGGCTCTTCCCGGCGCGACGGACCGACGGCCGCTGGGGCTGGGCGGGCGACGGCGCCGACCTCACCGACCGCGACAGCCTGGCCCGGCCCTTCCCGCACACCGAGGCGTTCAATCCGGCCGACGCCCTGCCCGAGCCGCCCGACGAGGAGGACTTCGACACGGTCGAGGCCTTCAACGACGCCGAGGAGGCCTACTGGGAGCGGTACGACGAGGTCGTCTACGCCCCCGGGCACGCGATCGGGCTGCTCTACCTGTGCCACCTCGGCTGCGCGCTGCGGGAGGCGCTGGTGGTCAGCGGCCCGGCGCGGGGCCGGATGTGGGCCGACGACACCGCCGAGGGCGGCGGGTTCCGGCCGCTGCTCGACGACGACGGCACGCCGCTCGGCTTCGCCCGCTGGTACCGGCGCTGGCTGGACGCGGCGGAGATGCCGGTGCAGGCGGCTACCGTGCGGGGATGACCGCCCCCGCAGACGTGCCACCCGAGTTCCTCGACCGACTGCGGTCGATCTGCCGCGAACTGCCGGAGAGCTACGAGGAGCCGGCATGGGTGGGCGTGCGCTGGCGGATCCGCAGGCGCACCTTCGCCCACGTGCTCACCGTCGACCCCGACCACCAGATGGCCTACGCCCGGGCCGCCGCCACCGATGAGCCGACCTGTGTGCTGACGTTCCGCTCGCCCGTCGACGAGATCCACGCGCTGGTGGCCGGCGGTCACCCCTTCTTCAAGCCCGACTGGGGAGCCGACGTGCTGGGCCTGGTCCTCGACGACGGCGTCGACTGGACGGAGGTCGGCGAGCTGCTCACCGCAAGCTACTGCCGGCTCGCCCCGAAGAAGCGCCTCGCCCAGGTGCCGGGGCCGGCCGGCCGCCCCTGAGTAGGCGACGTCGACCGCTGACGATCGCCGATCCGCACGCTCGGCCAGCGCGACCGGTGGACGGGGTGCCCGGAGCCGCCGTCCACGCCGAGGTCCGCAATCAGCGCGTCTTCCGTGCGGTCACCACTGCGACCGGACCGGCATCGACCGGATGGTCGGGCTCTGAGTTCGTCTACTGCCTGGACGTCTACCGCTTCGGCCGCGACTTCCTCACCCCGGAGGCCGTCGTCGCGGACACGAGGTACTCCTGGCACGTCGAGGCTGACGAGGGCGACGACTTGGCCGCCGTCCCGGAGATATTCGTTCGCTACGCCGGAGGCCGGGCAGCCACACCTTCGGACACGGTCGGTGACCTATCGTGAGTGTCGAGTGCCGGATCGAACACCAACTCACCGGGAGTAAGGCATGGGCCTGATCCACATCGAACTGTTCGCCACCCTCGACCTCGTCGGGCAGGCGCCCGGCGGCCCCGACGAGGACCCGGTGGGGTTCCCGTTCGGCGGCTGGCAGGCGCCTTTGCTGGACGAGGTCACCGGGGCGCAGGTCGCCGCCGCGTACGAGGGCACGGACGCCCTCCTGCTCGGCCGGCGGACGTACGACATCTTCGCCGCCTACTGGCCGCACCAGGAGGGTGGCCAGGACGACGCGATCGCCACACTCTTCAACAGCGTCCCGAAGTACGTGGCGTCCCGCGGCAGGCCCGACCTCTCGTGGGCCGGGTCCACCCAGCTTGGCCCGGACCTGGCCGGCGCGGTGCGCGAGATCCGCGACCGGCACGAGCACGTCAAGGTCGTCGGGAGCCTGAATCTGGTGCAGACCCTCCTGCGCGAGAAGCTCTTCGACCGTCTCGACCTCTGGGTCTACCCGATCATGCTCGGCGTCGGGAAGAAGGTGTTCGACGGTGGCGAGGTGCCCACGAACGTCACGCTCCTCGAACCGCCGGTAGCGAATCCGAGGGGCACCGTGTACCTGCGCTACGGGCTCGCCGACGGCACGCCCGGAACGGGGGACATGGGGGCACCCGATCGCGGTGCCGGAGTCGACGACTGACGCCGCCCGCCAGGTGGGTTCCGCGTCCGGCGTCACCGCGGGCCGCAGCGCCGATCCACGGCTGGAGTGCTAGGCCGCCGACGCGGCCCGCGGGCCGTTGGGCCGGGTGCGCTGCGCCAACCCGGCGGTGGAGAGGTCCGAGCGGCCCTGGCCGCCTGCCGGCCGCACCGCGTGCGGCGACGACTGCCCGGAGTCGGACCGGGCCATGCGCAGTGCGCGCTGGGCGTTGTTCCAGGCCGGGCAGGGCCAGGCCTGGCCCGCGCAGAGCAGGTTGCGGCACCCCCCGTCCCCGTCCGGCTCGTGGGCGTCGGCCACGTCCAGGGCGAGCTTCCACAGCAACGGGTCGGTCACCTCGGCGGGACGGTCGGCCTGACGGTCGGACCGGTCGGTGGTGTCGGACACGAGATTGATCCCCCTTGAGCGCAGGTGCGATCTTCACCTTCTCCAGTTTCCACGCCGGCGAAACATCCACACCCCTTCCAGGCTGCGAAGTGGGTCGCCGAGGCTCGCGGCCCGGTCAGGCGACGGCGCGCACAGGTGGCTCCCGCCGGATCCGGACCACGGCCGGGAGGTCTGGGGCCGGCAGGCCGGGCGAGGGCAACGGGCTGAATCGTCACTCGGAGTCGTGCGGGCCTCGCCGCGGCCGGTTCCGGCGCATCCGCAGCGCCGCGACGGCGGCAACTGTCAGCAGGACCGCCAGGGTGGGCCCACCCGCGATGACCACGAGCCCCGCGCCGATGTTGGCGCCGATCCCTCCGGCGGTCAGCACCCGCCAGGCGAGGCCGAGGAGGACGCCGGCCCCGACGAGCGGCCCCAGCACCCTCCACCACCGGGCGTCGAGCCGGCGGCGTGCCGTGGCCCGGAGCAGCCAGGCGAACGCGAGGACGTCGCCGCCGCAGGCCAGGACGCCGACGACGCGGTCCCCCGCCGTACCGAGGCTCACGGGCCGGATCGCGTAGTCCAGTTCGACGCCCTCGGCGGCCAGTTGCCGGGCCTCGTCGTTGGTCAGGTCGCCGATGAGCCACCAGGCAGCCACCGGAGTGCACAGGACCAGGATGAGCGCGGTGATCCGAGACGTCAGTCGGTGCTGCTTCGTCATGCCTGTTGCCTTCTCCCGGCGATCTTGTCCAAGCTGCTCGGCCAAGTATGTGGGTGGCCGCGGGACGGGGCGTGAGCACACCTACTCAGGGCAGGTTCGCACCTGGGCTCCCGGCCGGCGCGGCGGCGCGGACCATACATCGACGGGGATTGACATGTGAGTTCGTGTGCACTGAGGATGGCCTCAGCCCACGGACCTTCACCGGAGCAGCCGTACCCGGGCGGCCCCTCGGCCATCCCGCTCCGGCCGCCCTACCGACACCAGAAGGGCGGACACATGCGTGATCCCTCAGCTCCCCGGTGGCGACGCCGCCTTCCCGTCCCGGCCGCGCTGGCCGCCGCCACGGCGGTGGTGCTGCTGGTCAACCCGGCCTCGGCCGTCGTGCCCGCCGCCGAACGGCCCGTCGAGCTGGTCCGGGTCGCCGACGAGGAGGCGAACGTCGTCGAGGTGCTGCTCGCCGGCACCGCCCAGCTGGACGCCCTCGTCGCCACGGGCGTCGACCTCGACCACCACGTCACCCGCACGGAGAACGGGGTCGTCGCGCACGCGGTCGTCACCGCCAGCGAGGCCGCGGCCCTGACCAGGGCCGGCTTCACCCTCGGCGAGGTGCTGCACCGCCCCGCCGACGCCCGGGCCCGGATCGCGGAACGCGAGGCGACCATCGCCGGGCACGCCGCGCAGAACCGGGAGTTCGCCGCCGCGACGCGCGGTCCGGTCGCCTCCGCCGCGTCCGACGTCAAAATCATTCGAGCGGACTACTACACCTCCGGAACGAGCCAGATCCTCTCCGTCGAGGCGAAGTGGGCGCAGGGACAGACGGCCGCCGACGCCCTCACCGTCGAGCGGGACAGCGGGCCGGGCACCGAGATCGGCTCCGGTGGGACGCAGACGATCTCCCGTTTCGTCGACGCCGGCGTCTACCTCTACCACCGCGGCGCCGCGCCGGTGACCAGCCGGCCCGACCGGGTCCGGATCACCAGCCCCACCGGTGACGTGGCCGTCGCGCAGGTGCGGGAGTGGCTGCCGACCCCGGGCGACGACCCCGAGGGACCGGGCTACCAGAAGGACTTCGTCACCAGCTACCTGACGCCGACCGAGCTGTACGCGCGGATTCACCAGCTGGCGGCCGAGTTCCCCCGGCTGGCCGAGATCGTCGAGCTGCCGCACCGGACCAACGGCTACCGGAGGCACGCCCAGGCGGTGCTGGGCGCCGCCGCCGACAGCCGGGTCGCGGTGGACTCCCTGGCCTGGGGGCACGAGGGCGGCAACGACATCTCCGTGGAACTCGCCGACCCGGGCACGGCGGACACGCCGCTGTCGGTGACCGTCGCCGGCCCGGCCGTACGGGTCACCCTGGGCACCGACGGCGCCGGCGCGGTGACCAGCACCGCCGCCCAGGTCGTCGCGGCGCTCAACGCCCGGGCCGGCACGCTCGTGCGGGCGTACACCTATCGGGGCAGCGCGGGCGCCGGGATGGTCGCGCCGGCCGCGCGGACCCCGCTCAGCGACGGCCTGAGCGCACCGGCGAGCGTCTCGCGCGACCCGCACCCCGTGTACGCCATCCGGATCGGCAAGCACCGGGACGGCTCGAAGCTGGGCGTGCTCGCGTACGCCCAGGAACACGCCCGCGAGTGGGTGCCGCCGCTGGTCACCGTCGAGACCGCCGAGCGGCTGCTGCGCAACTACGCCCACGACGGGCGGACCCGCCAACTGCTGGACAACCTCGACATCTGGATCGCCCCCTCGATCAACCCCGACGGCGGCCACTACTCCTTCTACGACTTCAACTCCCAACGCAAGAACATGACCAACCACTGCCCGACGACCGGGGCGGCCGACTTCCTGGCCCGCAACTCCTGGGGCGTGGACAACAACCGCAACTACACCGAGTACAGCCTCTTCGACGGCTACTCGGGGGCGTCGGCGAGCTGCACCAGCGGCACGTACGCCGGGCCGAGCGAGCTCTCCGAGCCGGAGAACCGCAACCTCGACTGGCTGGCCTCCCGCCCGAACATCCGGTTCTCGATGAACCTGCACTCCTCGGGCAACTACTTCATGTGGTCGCCGGGGGCGTACGCGCTGCCCGGCCGGGTCTCCGCGCCCCGCCCGACGCTCGCCGAGGAGTCGGCGTTCTGGGGCGCCTCGTCGCGGATCCTGGCCGCCATCAAGCGGCACCGCAACATGGCGGTCACCCCGGCGCGCACCGGCCCGATCTCCGACGTGCTCTACTCGGCGGCCGGCAACTCCGGGGACATGCTCTGGTACAGGTACGGCATCTACGCCTGGAACTTCGAGGTCGGCACCTCGTTCCAGCCGGAGTGGGACGAGGCGCACGCCGAGACGCTGGAGTTCGCCAACGGCCTGGTGGAGTTGATGCGGGTGGCCCGGGACTTCGCCCAGGACCGGACCCGGCCGCGCAGCACGCTGGCGGTCGCGCAGAGTGCGACACCGGGCATGGTGGACGTGACCTTCTCCACCAGCGAGCCGGCCGCGGTCTTCTACACCCTCGACCGGGCCGCCCCGACGTACGCGTCCACCCTCTACGGCTCGGCGGGCATACGGGAGGGCGGGGAGACGCTGACCGTCCCGGCGGGGTCGCGGATCCACTGGTTCTCGGTGGACTCGGCGGGCAACGTCGAGAACAACTACCGCCCCGACGGCAACGGCCGCAACTACCGCAAGGGCACCGCCGTGCTGCCGGCGGGCTGACCGCACCGCCAGCCGACGGGTGGTGTCCTCGGGCCGGGGCACCGCCCGCCTGCGGTTCAGTCCGGCAGCAGCGGCATCTCCAGGCCGGGGTCCCGACCGAGCAGCACCGCCCGGGTGAGCGCCCCCGACCCGAACCGGTCGCGCACCGCGTCCACCGCCGCGTCCAGGTCCGCCCCCGGATCGCGGTCGAACGGCAGCGGCGGCTGGACGGGGGAGTCGTCCAGGTTCCCGACCGACACGCCGAGCAGGGTCACGCCCCGCCGCGCGATCTCGGGCAGCGCGGCCCGCAGCAGGGCCCGCGCCGCGGCGAGCAGCGGGGCGGTGTCGGCGGTCGCCTTGGCCACCGTGCGGGAGCGCGTCGCGCGGGTGTAGTTGCCGAAGCGCAGGCGCAGCGTCACCGTCCGGCCGGCCCGCGTCGCCGCCCGCATCCGCCGGGTCACCCGGTCGACCAGGCCGGCGAGGATCGCCTCCAGCTCGGCGGGGGAGTGCCCGACGGCGGCGAGGGCGTGCTGCGCGCCCATCGACCCGCGCCGGCGGCCGACCTGCACCGGCCGGGGGTCGCGGTTGTGCGCCAGGGCGTGCAGGTGCCGACCGGCGCCCGCGCCGAGCAGCGAGACGAGCGTCGCCTCGCCGAGGCGGGCGACCTGTCCGACCGTACGGATGCCCCGCTCGCGCAGCTTCGCCGCGGTCACCGGCCCGACGCCCCACAGCCGCTCCACCGGCAGCGGGTGCAGGAACGCCAGCTCCCCGTCGGGCGGGACGACCAGCAGCCCGTCGGGCTTGGCGACGCCGCTGGCCACCTTCGCGAGGAACTTCGTGCGTGCCACGCCCACGGTGATCGGCAGGCCGACCCGCTCGCCCACCTCCCGGCGCAGCCGGGCGGCGATGTCGGCGGGCGGGCCGGCCAGCCGGCGCAGGCCGCCCACGTCGAGGAACGCCTCGTCGATGGAGAGCCCCTCGACGATCGGGGTGGTCCCCCGGAAGATCTCGAACACGGCGCGGCTCGCCGCCGTGTAGGCCGCCATCCTCGGCGGCACGACGATCGCCTCGGGGCAGAGCCGCCGGGCCTGCCGGCCGCCCATCGCGCTGCGGACGCCCCGGGCCTTCGCCTCGTAGCTGCACGCGAGGACCACGCCGCCGCCGACGACCACCGGCCGGCCGCGCAGGCGCGGATCGTCCCGCTGCTCGACCGACGCGTAGAACGCGTCCAGGTCGGCGTGCAGGATGCTGGCCTCGGGCGACACGAACACATGTTCGCACGAAAGCCGGCGACGACGGCACTGACCTGCCCGAACACCGCCGCGCGGCGATCGCCGCAACGCGGACGGCCGCCGGCACGTGCCCGGCGGAGCACGGCTGCGCCCGGGCGCGTGGCGGCACCGGTGCCGGACGCCCGCCGGGGCCTCGCCGCGGGTTACAGCTCGTCGAACGGGCGGGCGTAGGTGAACCCGCCCCGGATCGACGGCCGCCAGGCGCTCAGCGGGCGGGCCATGAAGTAGGGCGGCCCCCACGGCTGCGGCGGGGTGACGCCGAGGTCCACCGCCGGGCGGAACCCGAAGCGCGGGTAGTAGTCCGGATGCCCGAGCAGCACCACCAGCGCCTCCTCGCGCGCGTCGGCCGCGCCGAGCACCGCGTGCATCAGCGCGGAGCCGACCCCGCGCCGCTGCCAGTCCGGCAGCACGCCGAGCGGGCCCAACCCCAGCGCGATCGGCTCGCCGGCCACCCGGCCCCGGGTGCAGACCACGTGGCCGACCACCCCGGCGGCGTCGTCGACCGCGACGAGGGAGAGGGCCGGCAGCCACCCGTCGTCCGCCCGTAGCGCGTCCACCAGCCCCGCCTCGACGGGTACGGCGTCCGGCTTCTCCGGGTCGGCGAAGGCGGCGAGGTGCACCGCCCGGATCGCGTCGACGTCGGCCGGGGTCTCACGTCTGATCAGCACGGGGCCACGATAGGTAGCGCGGCGCACCCGGTGCGCGCCATTTATCGGCGCGGCCCGCTCACCCCGCGGGCTGGCGGTGCCGGGCGCGGGCGCCGACGGCCCGGTGCACCGCCACCAGCGGCAGTACCCCGACCGGGTACCAGGCGAGGTCGACCGGGTCGAACTGCACCCCGAGCGCGAGCCGCGCCAGCAGGCTGCGCGCCGACAGGGCCGCCGGTACCCCGGTCAGCTGCGACACCTCGACCGCCCAGCAGAAGGCGATCGCGATCGCGCCGGCCGCCGGCGGCGACAGGCGCGGCCGGAGGAACAGCACACCGGCCCAGACCATGGACGCGTACAGCGCGGTGCCGGAGTGCTGTTCCAGGCCGCCGTCGGCCGCCGCCCGGACGACGAGGGCGACGACCAGGAAGAGGGTGGCCGCGGCGAGCAGCAGGACCCGGCACCGCCGAGAGGTGATCGACATTCCGACGATGCTAGGCGCGCCAACTCGTGCGCCCAGGCCGTGCGGCAGCAGCGTGGCGTCGCGGGACCCGGGCGGGAACCGAGCGGGGAGCGAGGTCAGGACATCGCGGTCGGCGACGGTGGGGCGGTGCCGCCCTGCGGGGCCTCCGCCGTCATCAGCCGGACGATTCGCGCCCGGTCGGCGGCGGACGGCAGTCCCCACTCGGGGCGGTAGCCGTACACCTCGTGCAGGGGGTGGGAGGCCGTCCGGCCGTCGAGGACCTCGATCGAGTCGGTGTCGATCAGGCCCGGGTGTTCGACGCCGCACGCCTCGGCGACCTTGACCAGGTCCCGGCGCAGCGTCCGGATGTAGTTGGCGGCGCGCACCGACTTCGAGCCCGGGTCCACGCCGCGGGCGAGCCACGGGTTCTGGGTGGCGACGCCGGTGGGGCAGGTGTCGGTGTGGCACTTCTGCGCCTGGATGCAGCCGATCGCCAGCATCGCCTCCCGGCCGACGTTGACCATGTCGCAGCCGAGCGCGAACGCCACCACCGCGTTGTCGGGCAGGCCGAGCTTGCCGGCGCCGACGAACACCACCTGCTCGTGCAGGTCGCGCTCGGCGAAGACCTTGTAGACCCGGGCGAAACCCTGCTGGAACGGCAGCGACACCGAGTCCGTGAAGATCAGCGGCGCGGCGCCGGTGCCGCCCTCGCCGCCGTCGACGGTGACGAAGTCGACCCCGCGGCCGGTGTCGCGCATCAGGGTGGTCAGCTCCTCCCAGAAGCCGAGGTCGCCCACCGCGGACTTGATGCCGACCGGCAGGCCGGTCTCGGCGGCGAGCAGCTCCACCCAGTCGAGCAGGCTGTCGCAGTCGGAGAACTCGGCGTGCCGGGACGGGCTGACGCAGTCGCGCCCCTGCGGGATGCCCCGGGTCGCGGCGATCTCCGCGGAGACCTTGGCCGCCGGCAGCAGGCCGCCGAGGCTGGGCTTCGCGCCCTGGCTGAGCTTGATCTCCAGCGCCCGCACCGGCGCGCCGGCGACCAGGTCCTTGAGCCGGTCGAGGCTGAACCGGCCGCGTTCGTCGCGGCAGCCGAAGTACGCGGTGCCGATCTGGAAGACCAGGTCACCGCCCTTGCGATGGTACGGCGACAGCCCGCCCTCGCCGGTGTTCTGCAGGCAGCCGGCCAGGGCCGCGCCCCGGTTGAGCGCCTCGACGGCGTTGCCGGACAGGGACCCGAAGCTCATCCCGGAGATGTTGACCACCGACTCGGGCCGGAACGCGTGGGCGCGGCCCCGCGCGGCGCCGAGCACCTTGGCGCACGGCAGCCGCACGTCGTGCCCGGCCCCCGGCGTCGACGGCGGGACGGCCCGACCGAAGGTGCGGTGTTTGATGATCGGATATCCGGGGGTGAACTCGATGTCGTTGTCAGTGCCGAAGCCGAAGTAGTTGTTCTGCTGCTTCGCCGACGCGTACACCCAGCGGCGCTGGTCGCGGGTGAACGGCCGCTCCTCGTTGTTGCCCGCGACGATGTACTGGCGCAACTCCGGCCCGATGGACTCCAGCAGGTACCGGGCCCGGCCGAGGACCGGGAAGGTACGCAGCAACGCGTGGTCGCGCTGGATCAGGTCACGCGCGGCGAGGGCCGCGACGGCGGCGACGGCGGCGGGTACGGCTCGGCTGGCCCACTTCATGCCCGCCACTCTTTCCGCGATCGCCTCCCGCCAAACGGGCCGGCGATCCCCGGCCGCCTCGGCGACCCGGACGGCGTGCCGATCAGCGCGGCGCCGGGAGGCGGTGGACGACCAGCATGGCGATGTCGTCGGTCGGCTGCTCGGCGCCGAGGGCGCCCATGACCGTGGCGCAGACCTGCTCGGCCGGCGCCGGCCGGACCACGTCGGCCAGTTGGTCGAGGCCGACGTCGATGACCTCGTGGCGGCGTTCGACGAGGCCGTCGGTGAAGCAGACGAGCACCGCGCCCGGCGGGAAGTCCACCTCCGCGCGTTGCCGGGGCGGTGGCCGGCGACCCGTGCCGAGCGGGGGATCGATGTGGACCTCCACGGGTGCGCCCGGCCGGCCCGGCACGGCGAGGACGGGGCGCAGGTGCCCGGCGGCGGAGAGCCGGATGCGGGTCCGATCGGGGGAGACCATGGCGTAGAGCGCCGTGGTGAGGTTGCCGGCCTCGAAGTGGCCGACCTTGCGGTCGAGGAGCGTCAACGCCTCCGCCGGGTCGTCACAGACCAGCGCGTAGGCGCGTAGCGCGCTGCGGACGCGCCCCATGATCACGGCCGACTGCAGGCCGTGGCCCGACACGTCGCCGATCACCAGGCCCAGCCAGCCCGAGGGCAGGAGGAACACGTCGTACCAGTCGCCGCCGATCCCGGCGACGTGCCCGGGCACGTACCGGGCGGCCAGGTCCAGGCCCGCCACGCTGGGCAGCTGGGTGGGCAGCAGGCTGCGTTGCAGGGCGAGGGCGGCGTTGTGGTCGAGGTTGTGGGACCGGGTGAGGCTGGCCAGGCTGGCCCGGTCGGCGACCAGCTCCAGCAGGCGGACGTCGTCGGTGGTGAACCGGCGTCGAACCAGCGTGCCGACGTGCAGCACGCCGATCAGCTCGCCCCGGGCGAACATCGGCACGCCGAGCAGCGAGCGCAGCCCCATCGCCAGCAGGATCGGGTTGACCACGGCGTCGGGGGTGACGTCGTCGACGATCACCGGCTGCCGGGTCAGGGCGATCCGGCCGGCGAACCCGCGGCCGACGGAGACGCGGAAACCCTGCCGGACCTCCTCCTCCAGCCCTTTGGCCGCGGTGGCCACGAGCTGCTGCGCGTGCGTGTCCAGCATGAGGATCGCCGCCGTGTCGACGTCGAGCAGGTCCCGGACGCGGTCGAGGAGCTCGTCGAAGAGATCGGCCGCGTCGAGGCGGGACAGCGTCGCGTCGGTCACCGCCTCGATGCGGCGCAACCGTTCGTCGTCCCGGATGAGCCCCTGGTCGGCCACGACAGGATCCTAGCCCTGTCGGCCGCGTGCGCCGCCTGCCGTGCTGCGCCGCCGCCCGCCGCCCGTGGGGTCCCGACGATCCGGGCCAGCTGGTCAGGACCGGCGGCGGGTGGCCCGGGCCTGGAGGGTGGGCCGGCGGACCACCGCGATCCGGTCGCCGCGGGCGCGCAGCGACGTGCGCCCGCCGCGCCCGCGTCGTACGGTCAGGTCGATGGTGCGACCGCCGACCCGCACGCCCTCGAGCACGAGGTCCGGCAGCCACTCCGGCAGGTGCGGGTCGACGAAGATCGTCCGCAGCGGCGCGGCCGGGCGCAGTGCCAACAGCGCCTGGATCAGGGCGACGACCGCGCTGGCGGACCAGGCCTGCGGGGAACAGGAGTCCGGGTAGACGCCGGGGTGCGGGTGGGCGGCGTCGCGGGGCAGCCCGCTGAGCACCTCCGGCAGGCGGTGTTCCGTGAAGAGCGCCGCCGCCGAGAACATCCCCTCCGCGAGCCGGTGCAGGTGCTCCCAGCAGCCGTACCGGGCCAGCCCCAGGCCGATCGTGCCCGCCTCGACCGGCCACACGCTGCCCCGGTGGTAGCTGAACGGGTTGTACGCCGGGTGCGCCGAGGACAGGGTGCGCACGCCCCAGCCGCTGAACATGTCGGGGGCGAGCAGCCGGTCGGCGACCAGCGGCGCGAGCCGGGCGGGCACGATCCCGGTGGCCAGCAGGTGACCGTCGTTGGAGTTGACCGAGCGCACCTGCCGCTTGTCCGGCCCCAGCGCCAAAGCGTGGCAGCCGTGGTCGGGCATCCAGTAGGCGCGGTGGAAGCGGCGCCGCAGGGCGGCGGCCCGGCGGACCAGCCCGGCGCCGAAGGCGGGGTGACCGGCCGCGGCGAAGACCACCGCGGCGTGCCGCAGCGCCGCGTACCAGTACGCCTGCAACTCGCTGGTCGCGATCGGGTTCGGCACCACCTCGCCGTGCTCGTCGACGATGGCGGTGTCCGAGTCCTTCCATCCCTGGTTCTTCAGGCCGGCGGGGGACCGGCGGTGGTACTCCAGGAAGCCGTCCCGGTCGAGGTCGCCGTACCGGTCGATCCAGCCCAGCACGCGCCGCGCGGTCGGCAGCAGGTCCCGCACCGTGTCGAGGTCCCCGGTCCAGGCCAGGTACTGGCCGAGGAAGACCAGGAAGTCCGGCGCGGTGGACCAGTCGCCGTGGTAGCCGGCGAACGGGTCGAGCCCGAGCGCGGACACCGGGCCCCGCCGGGCCTCGTGCAACGGTTTGCCGGGTTCCTCGTCGCGCCAGTCGTCGATGCGCCGCCCGAGGTGGCGGGCGTTGAGCCGCAGGCTGTCGGCCAGCATCGTCGGCCCGGCGAGCAGCGCCTGCCACGAGGCGGTCATCGTGTCGCGACCGAAGATCTCCTGGTAGATCGGCAGGCCGGCCATGGGTGCCGTCGGCCAGTCCGGTTCGCCCAGCGGCAGCACGGAGAGGTCGTCGACCGCGCACCGCCAGGCGGCGGTGACGTCGAAGTTGCTGCTGCCCAGGCGCGCGAACTCGCGGGCCAGGGTGCCGCGGGCGCGCGCGGCGGCGTCGCCCGGCTCGGCGAAGGTCGGCGGCGGCGCGGCGAGGCGCCGCCCGTCGAAGACGGGTTCGACGACGAGCTCCACCCGGCGGGACTCCCCGGGCGGCACCGCGACGTCGACCGCCAGGGCGGCGTCGGCGTACCGGACGGGCATGTCGGCCCGTACGCCGATCGCCACCGCCCGGTCGAGGCCGTCGCACCGGTAGGTGAGGCGCAGCTCCCGCTGCCGGTCGTCCCAGCTCGTGTCGACGGCGCCGGACTGCACCCGGCGGCCGGTCTCGGCCTCGCTGGTGTCGGCGAAGTCGGCGCCGAGGTGGATCCGCAACCGCAGGTCCAGCGGCACGGCCGCGTAGCTGACCACGGTCAGCCGGGTGCGCAGCCCCTCGCCGACGAAGCGCTCCACCAGCAGGTAGGCCGCGCGGGAGGGCAGCGTCTCGCCGTCGCCGAGGGCGGCGTACGACAGCTGGGCGTGCCCCGCCACGTTGGCCGTGCTGAACGGGACCGGCTCGCGGCCGTCCACGCTGAGCCGTTCCGTGCTGAGCACCCGGGTGTTGCGGGCGAAGAAGCCCTGCGGGTCGGCGCCGGTGATCCGGCCGCGGACGTCGGTGACCAGGGTGCTCCAGCCGCTCGCCACGTAGAGCAGGTCGGGGCGGACGCGCAGGTTCCGGACCCGGGTCATCGCGGCCGGGGCGTGCTCGGACCACGGCGGGCGCGCCGGGCGGGGCGGCCGGGCTGCGGGTGCGCGGGCGTCGACAGCATCGGGTGCACCCCCTGGCCGGCGGCTGCGGGCCAGGGGCGCACCGTGGGGTGCCGCCCCGGCCCGTGGACAGCGGTCCCTACCCGCTGCCGCCACCGCTACACCTGTCAGCCCTGCGGCTGGCCGATGTTCACCATCCAGGCGATGCCGTAGCGGTCGACGCACATGCCGAACTCGTCGCCCCACACCTGCTTCTCCAGCGGCATCGTCACGGTGCCGCCCTCGGCGAGCCTGGCCCAGAATCCGCGCAGCTCGGCGGCGTCGTCGCCGCTGAGGCTCACGGAGACGTTGTTGCCGGGGTCGTGCTCCATGCCCGGCGTGGTGTCCGAGGCCATCAGCGTGAAGCCCTGGTCGGTCTCCAGCATCGCGTGCATGATCTTGTCGGTGAGCGCGGGGTCGTCGGTGCCGTACGTGCCGAAGGTGTCCATCGACAGCGCACCGCCGAACACGCGCTGGTAGAACTCCATCGCCTCCCGCGCGTTGCCCGGAAAGCTGAAGTACGGGTTGAGTCGAGACGCCACAGCACCCTCCTCCGGTCGTGACAGCCTCATCGTCGCAGATCAGGAGCCTGGCGGGGGCGAGGTACGACCGCGTCCCGCCGGCCCGTCGGGCAGTGCGCCCCCGACGGGCCGGCGGCGGCGGTCAGTGGCGGAACGACCGGCGTACGACGCCGCCGACGAGCGCGCACCAGGTGTCGACGTCCAGCTTGCCGTGGGCCGGCAGGCCGTGGGTCCGCTGCACGTCCTTGACGGCCGTCCTGGTCGGGTGGTCGTACTCGCCGGTGACGGTGACCCCGGGGTGGCCGCGGAAGTTCAGCAGGAACTGCACGGCGGTGACCGGCAGGCCGGTGGCGTCGCCGCCCAGCTCCGGCACCAGGGTCTCCCAGGTGGGGGCGGTGAGGGTGGCGTCCACGTCGACCGGAATGCCGTTGCGGTGCTGCCAGTCCTGCACCGCGGCGACGGTGGCGGCGTCGAAGACGCTGTTGACCGGCACGGTGTAGCCGCGGTGGGCCAGCAGGTACTGCACCACCCGGACGGAGGGGGAGCCGACGAAGCGCCACAGGTCCGGCCAGCGGCGGGCCGGCACGTCGCCGAGGTCGGTGCCGAGCGCCTCGAAGACCCGGCGGCGCAGGGCGGGGAACTGCCCGTAGAAGGCCGCTCCGGGGCACTGCGTGGTGCGGAAGTCCCAGTGGCCGAAGATGTCGTGGGCGTGCAGCCCGTACCGCCGGCAGATGGTCGCGCAGAGCGTGACCAGCGAGTCCAGCAGGGCCTCCGGCGGCGTCTCGGTGACGTAGGTGCCCTCGTTCTCGATGCCGATGGCCCGGCCGTTCTCGCCGGGGCAGTGCGCCGAGATCATCTGCCGGTCGCCCGCCCGCAACCGCTCCAGGCTGCCCCGGCGGCCCTCCATCACGTAGCCGCCCCGGCTGATGGTGAAGTGCTGGCCGGTGTCGGACCAGCCGTTGCCGTCCATGTGCAGGTTCTGGCAGTCGCGGGCCAGCTTGACCGCCTGCGCCTCGGAGTAGTCGGTGACGTTCGGGAACGCCATGTGGTGCACGATGATCTTGTTGGTGGGGATGGCGCTGACCGCCAGCGGGTCCGCCGGCGGGCGGGCGCCCCACTCGTCGCAGCTGTAGATCCAGTCCAGGTCGGCGGCGGGGTCCGCGTGCGCGGCGCCCGGGAGAGCGAGTTGGCTGCCGACGACCGCGACCGTGGCGGCGCCGAGGCCGGCCCGCAGCAGGGTTCGACGGTCCACTGCGGAATTCTCGACGTGCATGGCATCTCCTCTGCGGCCGGAGGTGGGGGCGGGGCGGCCCCGTGAAAAGGAACTCCAGGCGTCGCGTGTGATGTGGAGAATATTGCCAAGACTCGACGGCGCGCCAGAGCCGGTGCCGCTCAGTTGAGATTGGGGCGCCTGCTCAGCGGCACCGCGATGTCACCTCGCGCGCCTGGCAGGATGGCGGGATGCGGCAGGGAGCGGTCGGGCACGTGCGGCTGGTGCAGCACCAGGGGCGCCAGCTGATCGAGAAACGGATGACGGAACCCGCCCGCCACGACACGGAGGTGCTCGCCCTGCGGGCACTCGCCGACACGGGCCTGCCGGTGCCCGAGCTCGTCGAGGTCGGGCCGGGCTCGATCCTCATGACGCTCATGCCGGGCGAGCGACTGGACAGCGGTGACGCCGAGGTGCGACTCGGCGGGCTCCGTGCCTCGGCGACCCTGCTGCGTCGGCTCCACGAACTGCGGCCGCCCGACGGGCTGCCGGCCGCGCCGGACGATGCGCTGATCATTCGCCGCTACCGCGACGCCGGAGGCCCCCCGCTTCCACTCGCCGTTCCACCGGCCGGTCGCACGGTGTTCTGTCACGGCGACTGGACCGACGGAAACCTCCTCGCCGCGAACGGCGCCATCACGGCGGTCCTCGACTGGGAAGCGGCCCACCTCGGCGATCCGCTCCGAGAACTGTCGCGGGCAGCCTGGGGCGCGGCACGCAAGGACCCGCGGTCGTTCGACGCCCTCGTCGAGGGGTACGGAGCCGACCCCGCCATGGTCCGGGCCTGGTTTCCGATCCACGCCGCCGAACTCTGGCTGTGGTTCGCCGAAGCCGGGCCGCCCGAGTACCTCGACCAGCTCACCGGGGAACTGCGGAGCCTGTCCCACGCGTGAGGACGAGACGCACCCCGCTCTGGCCGCCCGTGCGCCCGACTGAAGGGCGCCGGCGCTAGAGCACCTGGGAGAGGAAGCGGCGCAGGCGGGGGTGCTCCGCCCGCTCGAAGATCGCGGCCGGCTCGCCGGCCTCCAGCACCACGCCGCGATCCATGAACGCGACGGTGTCGGCGACCTCGCGGGCGAAACCCATCTCGTGGGTGACCACGACCATCGTCATGCCGCTGGCGGACAGCTCCGCCATCAGCCCGAGCACGCCCTTGACCAGCTCCGGGTCCAGGGCGGAGGTCGCCTCGTCGAAGAGCATCACCTGCGGGCGCAACGCCAGCGCGCGGGCGATCGCGACCCGCTGCTGCTGCCCGCCGGACAGGTGCGCCGGGCGGGCGTCGGCCTTGGCCGCGAGCCCCACCAGCTCCAGGTGCTCGCGGGCGAGGGCCACCGCCTCGTCCTCGCCGAGCTTGCGGATGCGGCGCAGCGCGAGGGTGACGTTGCGCAGCACGCTCATGTGCGGAAAGAGGTTGAACTGCTGGAAGACCATGCCGATCCGCTGCCGCAGGGCGTCCGGGTCGTCGCTTAGCACGCTGCGCCCGTCCAGCAGCACGTCGCCGCGGTCGGGCTCGATCAGCCGGTTGATCGTGCGCAGCAGGGTGGACTTGCCCGACCCGGACGGCCCGATCACGCAGGCCGTCGCCCCGCGCGCCACGTCCAGGTCCACCCCGCGCAGCACCCGGTGCGACCCGAAGGCCAGGTGCACGTCGCGGACGCGCAGGCTCACCGAGGTCGTCGTGTCGATGCTCATCGCTGGTTCCCTCCCGCCGCGCCCGGCAGCGCCAGGTCGAGGTCGTCGTCGTCACCGGGCGCGGTGGCCTGCCGGCCGTGCCGCAGCCGCCGGTCGATCCAGTTGACGACGTGCGTCAGCGGGACCGTCAGCGTCAGGTAGAACAGCCCGGCCAGCAGCAGCGCCGACTGGTTGCCGGTGTTCGCCGCGTAGTCCTGCCCGATCCGGAACAGCTCCCGCTGGCTGGCCAGCAGCCCGAGGAAGTAGACCAGGCTGGAGTCCTTGATCAGCGCGATCAGCTGGTTCACCCAGGCCGGCAGCACCCGCCGGATCCCCTGCGGCACGATCACCAGGCGCATCGCCTCGCCCCAGGACAGGCCCAGCGCCCGGGCCCCCTCCAGCTGCGCGGCCTCCACCGACTGGATGCCGGAGCGGAAGATCTCGCCGATGTAGGCCGCCGCGATCAGCGACAGCGCCAAGATGCCCAGGGGGTACGGGTTGGGCCCCCACACCCGCATGCCCAGCGGCGCCAGGCCGACCCCGATGAGCAGGATCGTCGCCGCGGCGGGCAGGCCACGGAACACGTCGGTGTAGACCCGCGCCGGCCACCGCAACCATCGGGTACGCGAGATGCCCGCGACGGCCAGCGCCATGCCCAGCACCGAGCCGAGCAGGGCGGCGGAGATCGCCAGGATCAGCGTGTTGGGCAGCCCCACCGTCACCATCTCGGGCAGCGCCTCGCGCATGGAGTCCGCGTCGAAGAAGGTCTCCCACAGGGTGCTCAACGGATCCATCGTTCCTCCTACCGCCCCGCTCGCTCGTCGTCCGTACGTCTCAGGAGGTGGCCGACGCCGACGGCACCGCAACCGTGCCGCTGCCCGGCTTGAAGTCGGCCGGGATCGGGCGGCCCGGGTAGTACTGGGCCTGCAGGCGGCTCCACGTGCCGTCCGCGATCACCTCGTCGAGGCCCTTGTCCAGCGCCTCGCGCAGCTTGTCGTTGCCCTTGGCGAACGCGTACGCCGTGGGGGCCGGGCTGAGCAGCTTGGCCGCCACGGTGATCTTGCCGCCGCTGTCGGCGGCCGACTTGTCGCCGATCTCGGCGGGGGCGATCCAGGCGTCGGCCGTACCGGCCTTGAGCTGGTTGATCGCGCCGTTGTAGTCCGGCACCCGGACCGGGTCGAGCCCCTCGCCGGTGGCGTAGTCGTCCTGGACGGTGCCCTGCACGACCACGACCCGCTTGCCGGCGAGCTGGTCGAATCCGCTGATCGACGAGCCGGCCGGCACGTCGAGTCCGAAGTGGCCGAAATCGTAGCCGTTGCCGAAGTCGACCGTCTTCTTCCGCGCCTCGGTGATGGTGATCGAGGAGCTGCCGACGTCGAACTTGCGGTTGTTGACCTGGGAGAGCAGGGCGGAGAAGTCCGTGCCGACGAACTCCACCTTCAGGCCGACCTTCGCGGCGACCGCGGTGAGCAGGTCGTTGTCGAAGCCGGTGAACCTGCCGTCCTTGAGGTAGACGTTCGGCGGGGCGTCGGTGAGCGTGCCGGCGCGCAGCACGCCCGGCTGGAGCAGGCCGTACGGGTTGTCGGCCGCGCCGGCCGCGTCGTCGCCGCAGGCGGTCAGGCTGGTGGCGGCGAGGACGGCGGCGACGCCGAGGGCGGCGGCCCGGGTGAGGGAGGAAAGGATTCGCACAGGTGTCTCCGATGAGGTGTTCCGGCGGCGGGCACGGGCGTGCGGCGCCGGCGGTGCGCCCGCTGGGCGTACCGCTGGGATGGGTCCTGGAAAGAAGGGGGTGGCGCGCCTAGCGCGCGTCGCCGGGGCGACAGGAGGTGGCGCAGACCCGCATCGTGTCGATGTGGCGGCGGCGGGTCAGCGCCGGCGACGGCGGTGCCACGGCGGGAACCGCCGGTGGGGCGCAGATGGGGAAGGACATGGCTCTCCTCGGTCGGTGACGACCTGGGAACCAGGCCGCGCTTGCACCGGAGCCGCTCCGGTGCCTGGTCCTCACCCGGGGCACCCCTGCGCGGACGAGGGTTGCCGGCCAGCGAGCCGGGGCTTGACGCTGGCGCTCATGACCTGCCGACGAGGCTAGCAGCCCGCCACGGTGCGCCGTCCAGCCGCTATGACCACCCTCACGCGCCGGCCCGGGCGGTCCCCGGTCACTCCTCGATCGCCCCGCCGACCTGCCGCAGGTGCTGCCGGAAGGTGTGGTCGGGGTCCACGGCGCGGCGGGCCAGGTAGTCGGCGAAGGCGGTCTGCTCCCGCAGCGTCTCCCCGGCGCGGATCCGCCGCGCCTGGACCCGCTCGACGGTCCCGATGCGCTCCGCCACCGCGAACAGCTCGGAAGCCCTTTTGGCGGGCAGGAACAGCACCCCGTCGTCGTCGGCGACGACGACGTCGTCGGCGGTCACCAGGTGCGGCCCGACCCGGGCGCTGGTGAGCGTCTCCGGCTCCCGCGGGTCCAGGCGGGCCGGGCCCGCCGGCAGGCTGCCGTAGCTGAAGACGGGCAGGCCGATCTCCACCAGCTCCGGGGTGTCGCGGTGCAGCCCCCAGACGACGAGGCCGGCGATCCCGGCCGCGACGCCCTCCAGCACCGCCAGGTCCCCGACGCACGCCTCGTCGCTCCGGCCGCCGTTGTCGATGACGAGGACGTCGCCGGCGGCGGCGCTGCCGTACGCCTCCAGGAACACGTCCACGCTGCCGTGGTGGCGCACCGGCAGCGCCCGGCCCACGAGGCGGTGACCGGGCACGACCGCCCGGATCCCGGCCGGCGCCACGCGCGGGGGCACGCCGAGACGTACGCAGGCGTCGGCGATCAGCGGCGTGGACAGGTCGGCGAAGCGCTCCCGCATGACGTCCTCCCGGCGGCGCGGCGGGTCCTGGGCCGCCATCGTAGGGAGCACGGGTGGTGGCGCGGCGAGGTCCAATCCGGTCCCGCTGGCTCGGCCTAGACTGTCCACGTGATCCCGCTCGACGCCGTCGCCGCCGCCTACGGCCGCTGGATCACCCCGGACCTGCCGCTGTACGGTAACGACCACGAACGCTCCGACTTCGCTCCCTGACCGGCCCGGTGCCGCGCCGTCCTCCGGTCCACCTCCGCCACGATCCGGGAGCGATCCGTCATGCCCATGCCCGACGACACCGAACTCGTACCGCCCGCCGAGCGTCCACCCGCCGGCGGACGACCCACCGACCCCGACCCCACCGACACCTCCGCTCTCGCCGTGCTCCGGGCACCGCAGACCGCCCGGGTCCTGGCGGCCAGCCTGCTCGGCCGGATTCCGCTGGGCGCGGCCCCGTTGGCCCTGCTGGTGTTCGCCCGCGAGACGATGACCCTGACCGTCGCGGGCCTGCTGGTCGGCGCGTTCACCGCCGGCACCGCGGTGGGCCAGCCGATGCTCGCCCGGATGGCGGAGCGCTGGCGGCAGCCGCCGGTGCTGTGGCTGGCCGTGGCGGCCTCGACGATCGGCTTCGCGCTCACCGCCGCGCACGTGAACCTGCCGGTGACCGTGCTCGCCGCCGCCCTGGCCGGGGCGGGGGCACCGCCCTTCGAGTCGTGCCTGCGGGTGCTCTGGCGCGACCTCCTCCCCGCGCACCGGGTGCAGACCGCGTACACCCTGGACATCGCCGTGCAGGAGGCGATCTTCATCCTCGGCCCGGTGGTCACGCTCGCCGCCGTGGGCCTGGCCGGCCCGGCCGGCGGTCTGGCCGCCGCCGCGCTCTTCCAGGCCGCCGGCACCGCGTGGTTCGCCACGACCGACGCGGTCCGACGCTGGCGCGGGGAGCCGGCGGTACGGCACTGGGCCGGGCCGCTGCGGGCCGGCCGGCTGCGGCTGATCCTGGCCGCACTGCTGCTGGTCGGCGCGGCGGTGGGCAGCGTGACCGTCGCCGCGACCGGGTACGCCGAGTCGGCCGGGGCCCGTTCCTGGGCGGGCTGGCTGCTCGCCGCGCAGGCCACCGGGGCGCTGGTCGGCGGCCTGCTCTACGTGCGCTTCGGCGGGCTGCGCCGGTACGCCACCCTGCCGCGCGCCGTCGGGGTCTTCGCCGTCGGCTACCTGCCGTTGCTGCTCACCCCGGCCCCGGCCGTGATGCTGGCGCTGATGGCGGCCAGCGGACTCGCGCTTCCGGCGCTGCTCACGATCGCCTTCGTGGCGATCGACGACGTGGCGCCCGCCGGCACGGTGGCGGAGGCGTTCGCCTGGGCGGCGACGGCGTTCTCGGTCGGCAGCGCGGGTGGCGCGGCGGCGGCCGGGGCGCTGCTCGACGCGGCGGGGCAGGTGAGCGTCGGCTTCCTGATCGCCCCGCTGAGCGCCGCCGCGGCGTGCGGGATCGCGCTGGTGGCCGCCCGCACGCACGATCGCGGCGGCGCGGCGGGCTGATCGAAGGGCCGGCACCCGCTGCGCCGGGGACTACTTCCCGGCGCAGCGGGAAAGGGGCGGCGGCGGGGAGCCGAACGGATCGGGGGTGCCGTGGAAGCGGTCGTGGTCGGCGTGGTGATCGTGGTCGCGCTCCTGGCGCTCGTCGGCGCGCTGAGCGTCCGGCTGGTGCAGCAGTACCAGCGCGGCGTCGTGTTCCGCTTCGGCCGGGTGCTGACGCCGGTGCGGGAGCCCGGCCTGCGGCTGATCGTTCCCGTCGCCGACCGGATGGTCCGGGTCAGCATGCAGACCACCGTGATCGGTGTGCCCCCGCAGGGGGCGATCACCCGGGACAACGTCACCCTCACCGTCGACGCGGTGGTCTACTACCGGGTCGTCGACCCGGTGAAGGCGCTGGTCAACGTCCGGGACTACCCCTCGGCCGTGCTCCAGGTGGCGCAGACCGCCCTGCGTTCGGTGATCGGCAAGGCCGACCTGGACACCGTGCTGGGTGACCGGGACCGGGTCAACGCCGAGCTGAAGGCGGTCATCGACGCGCCCACGGAGGAGCCGTGGGGGCTGCTGATCGAGCGGGTGGAGGTCAAGGACGTCGCGCTGCCCGAGGGGATGAAACGGTCGATGTCCCGCCAGGCCGAGGCGGAACGCGAACGCCGCGCCCGGGTGATCGCCGCCGACGGCGAGTACCAGGCGTCCCGCCGCCTCGCCGACGCGTCGCGGGCGATGGCGAGCACGCCGGGGGCCTACCAGCTGCGGCTGCTGCAGACGGTGGTGGACGTGGCGGCGGAGAAGAACAGCACCCTGGTGATGCCGTTCCCGGTGGAGCTGCTGCGCTTCTTCGACAAGTTCACCCGCGACGCGCAGCCGCCGGCCGAGGGCCCGCCCGCCGGGCCGCCGGAACCCGCCGCGCCGGTGACCGGCGACGGCCACCGGCACCCGGGGGCCTGAGCGGGGGCGGCGGGAAGGCTCAGGCCGTGACCGCCGACTCCGCCGCCGGTTCGCCCGGCTGCCCGGGTACGACCGCCGTCGACGCCCGCGGCATCGTGAACACGAAGCGCGTCCCGTCGCGGTACGCCTCGTCCAGGCCCAGCGTCCCGCCGTGGAACTCGACGACCTTCTTGCACACCGCGAGCCCGATGCCGGTGCCCGGGTACGCGCCCCGGGGGTGCAGGCGCTGGAAGATGACGAAGATCTTCTCGGCGTACCGGGGGTCGATGCCGATGCCGTTGTCCTCCACCGCGAAGGACCACCCCTCCCCGGTGTCCGTCACCGTCACCCGCACCAGCGGCGCCCTCTCGGGGCTGCGGAACTTGACCGCGTTGCCCAGCAGGTTCTGCCAGAGCATGGTCAGCAGGGTCGGCTCGCCCCGTACGGTGGGCAGCGGGTCGCGGGTGATCGTCGCGCCGGACTCCTCCACCGCCCGGGACAGGTTCGCCTCGGCCTGCGCGAACACCTCGGCCAGGTCGACCTCCCGCAGGTCGCCGTAGACCCGGCCGATCCGCGAGAAGGTGAGCAGATCGCTGATCAGCTCCTGCATCCGGCTCGCCCCGTCGACGGCGAAGCCGATGTACTGCCGGGCCCGGTCGTCGAGCTGGTCGGCGTAGCGGCGCTCCAGCATCTGGCAGAACGACGCCACCTTGCGCAGCGGCTCCTGCAGGTCGTGCGACGCGACGTACGCGAACTGCTCCAGGTCCTCGTTGGAGCGGCGTAGCTCGGCCGCCTGCTGCTCCAGCGCGTCCCGGTCGTGCTGGCTGCGCTCCCACGCCTCCACCACCGCGCGGCGCATCGTCTCCACGTCGCTGGTCAGCCGGGCGATGTCGGCCGGGCCGTCGGGCCGCAGCCGGTGCCGGAAGTCGCCGCCGGCCACCCGCCGCACCGAGGCGCCCAGCCGGTCCAGGGGCCGCAGGATCCTCGTGCGCACCAGCACGGATCCGACGATCCCGCACAGCAGCAGGGCCGCCAGGATCGCCACGAAGGTCAGGTCCCGCAGCGCCCGCGCGCCGTCGAGGTCGTTCCGGCCGGCGTCCCGGATCCCGTCCAGGCGGCCGACCAGCCCGGTCAGCTCGGCGCGGACCGCCGTGAAGGTCTCCGCGTCCCCGGTCACCAGCGGCGCCAGCTCCTCCGGCGTCCCGCCGGCCTGCCGGGAGGCGACCAGGCGCTCGGCGAACTCCGTGCGCCAGCGGTCGGCCAGCCGCTGCGCCCGGTCCAGGTCGCCCAGCGCCTCCGGCTCGTCGGCGAGCAGGCCGCGCAGCCGGGACATGGTCGCGCGTTCGCTCTCGACGCCCTGCCGGTACGACTCGAGGAACCGCGGGTCGCCGGTGACGACGTGGCCGCGTACGGCCGCCGCCTGGGCGAGCAGGCCGCTGTCGAGCTGGCCGACCGCCGTACGGGCCGGGGCGACCCGGTCGGCGAGGTCGTTGGAGACCGCGGCGGTGTGCCGCAACGCGGCGGCGCCGGCGCCGCCGCCGAGCAGGACCAGGGCGGTCATCGTCAGCAACAGGACAGTGAGCCATCGACGGGTCGTCATCGGCCGACGGGTCGCCGCCTCGGGAGTCGCCTCGCTGCCCACGGCCTGCACCTTAGTGCAGTCGGCGGGGCGGGAGCGCGCACGCGGCGCGCTTGCCGGCGGGTGCTACCAGTGGCGTGTGTCCGTAACCGACGATGCCGCCACCCGCCGGGACGTCCCGGACGTCCGGGGGCCGGAAGCAGCCGTTGCGCCGATGGCCGCGCCGGCTCCCGCGACCACAATGACCCCCGGAGGCGGCCCCACCGCCCCCGCAGCCGGGGAGGTGGACGCGTGACGGGCTGGCAGGTCTCCGGCTACCGCCCGGTGCGGCAGCTCGGCGCCGGCGCGTCCGGCCGGGTGGACCTCGCCGTGCACGACGCGACGGGCACACCGGTCGCGATCAAGTACCTCACCGGCGGGATCGGCGACGATCCGGCGTTCCGCACCGCGTTCCGCGCCGAGGCCCGGCTGCTCGCCGGGATCGACGACCCGCACGTCTCCCGCCTCTACGAGTACGTCGAGTCGCCCGGCGGCGCGGCGATCGTCATGGAGCTGGTCAACGGCGTGTCCCTGCGGCAGATGCTGCGCGCGCACGGAGCGACGACCCCGGAGTCGGCGCTCTGCGTCCTCAAGGGCTCGCTGGCCGGGCTCGGCGCGGCGCACGCCCGCGGCGTGGTGCACCGCGACTACAAGCCGGAGAACGTCCTGGTCACCGCCGAGGGCACCAGCAAGCTGGCGGATTTCGGCATCGCCATGCCGGTGGGCGAGAGCTCGGGCGTCAGCGTCACCGGCACTCCCCGCTACATGGCGCCCGAGCAGTGGACGGGCGCGCCGGCAAGCCCGGCCTGCGACATCTACGCGGCCACCGCCACCTTCTACGAGTGCCTCACCGGCCGGCCGCCCTTCGACGGGCGGGACCTGCTCACCCTGCGCCAGCAGCACGCCCGCGCGCCGGTCCCCACCGACCCGGCCCCCGAGCCGGTGCACGACCTGCTGCGCCACGGCATGGCCAAGCAACCGGCCGAGCGGCCGCAGCCCGCCCAGGTCTTCCTCGCCGTGCTGGAGCGGGTCGCCGCCGAGGCGTACGGGCCGCGGTGGGAGGAGCGCGGCCTGCGCGAGCTGGCCCGGCGGGCGGCCCTGCTCGCCGCCCTCTTCCCGTTCCCGGACGGCACCGGCGGGGCCACCAGCCTCGCCAGCACCGCGTTCGGCGAGGAGCCGGGCCGGTGGACGTGGTCGCGGTCCGGCCGCGCCCGCGCGGCGCTGGTCGGCGGCGGGCTGGCGGCGGCGCTGCTGCTCGGTGGCGCCGGGCTCAGCTACGTCGGCAGCGACGAGCCGCTGCCCGCCGCCCGGACGGTGGCACCCGATTCGCCGACGGAGCCGACGGGCGCGCCGTCCCCGTCGGCCGCCGCGCCGCCCACCCCGACGGCCGCCGCGACGCCCACGCCGACCCCGCCGGTCGCCCCGACCGCGACGACGGCGGCACCGGACCCGGCCGACACGGGCGCGCCCACGACGTCCGCCCCCGCCCCGCCGACCGCGTCGACCAGCACCAGCGCCGCGCCGGCGGACACCGTCGCGCCCTCCGTCGGCCGGGTCGCGGCCGCCCCGGCCGAACTCGAACCCGGGGGCTGCCCGTACGGGCCGACGTCCAGCACGATCTCCGCCGTCGTCTCCGACGACCGTACGGCGGCCGGGAAGCTGAGGGTGAGCTTCCGGTACACCCTGGACGGCCGCACCAGCGAGGTGGCCATGACCTCCGGTGGGCGCGGGTCGTTCCGGGGCGTCCTGGGCGACCTGCCCCGGCCGGCGGCCAGCACCCGGATCCCGGTCCGTGTCGTCGCCGTGGACGAGGCCGGCAACGCCTCGCCCGAGGGCTCGCCGGTCCACGTGACGCTGTACCCGTTCTGCACCCCGGGCTGAGCCCGGAAACCGGATGCCGACCACGACGACGGAGGGCGGGCCGCCGTGACCCAGCCGAACGACCCCACCGAGGCGCTGCCCACCCACCGGCAGCCGGACGACGACGCCGCGACCGCCCGCCTCGACGCCCGCCAGCCGCAGCCGTCGACCGAACCGACCGCGCGCCTGGCCTCGGGCGACGCGACCGTGTACCTGGCGGCGACCGAGCCGACCGCGCGCCTGGCCTCGGGTGACGCGACCGTGTACCTGGCGGCGACCGAGCCGACCGCGCGCCTGGCCTCGGGCGACGCGACGGTGCGTCTGGCGGCGGAGGAGCCGACCACCCACCTCGCGGCCGGGGAGCCGACGGTGCGCCTGGCCCGCGACGAGGCGACCGTGCACCTGGCCCACGGCGAGCCGACGACGCCGCAGCGCACCGTGGGCGGGCGGACCGGGCCATGGCCGGCGGCGCAGTCCGTACCGGGGGAGCGGACCACCGGCGCGACGGCCGGGGGAGCCGGGTGGGTGACCGGTACCGGGCCCGGCCCGGGGGCGTTCTTCGGCGGCCCCACCGGGGGCTCCGCCGCTGCGCAGCGGGAGGTGCGGTACGGGCCGGGCGTGCCGACGACCCCGCCGCCGGCGCCCCCGTGGCCCGCGCCGGCACCGCCGCGGCGGCGGTCGGCGTGGCGGGTGGTGACCTCGGTGCTCTCCACGCTCCTGACCGTCGCGCTGCTCGCCGCCGTCGGTCTCTACCTCTGGCAGCGGATCAGCCCGCTGGAGGTGACCGGGGTGAGCGTGGCGGTTCCCCGGCCGGCGGGCGACCGGTGCGACGTCACCGTCGACGTGGTGGCCACGGTGTCGACCAACGGCCGGGCGGGGGAGCTCCGCTACCAGTGGCTGCGCACCGGCAGCGCGCCCGGCAACCTGCTGACCGAGCGGGTCGGGCGCGGCCAGCGCACCGTCGAGTTGACGCTGCGCTGGGCCTTCAGCGGCGTGGGCAGCACGACCGAGACGGCCACGGTCAACATCACCTCACCGGCCCCGGTGCAGGCCCAGACCCCGGTCTCCTACGACTGCCGGCGCCGCTGAGGCGGGTGTTTCCCCGATCGCCGCCGGGGGTAGGTCGGGCCGGACGAACCCGGATGCCGTGTGGAGGAATTCCGATGAGAGACAACTTCGGCGACGCGGTGGGGGACGCCCTCCGGTCGGTGATGCTGTTCCTGCCCAAGGCCCTCGCCTTCGTGGCGATCCTGGTGGCCGGCTGGCTGATCGCCAAGGCCGTGCTCAAGATCGTGGACAAGGTCCTGGAGCGGGTCGGCTTCGACCGTGCCGTGGAACGCGGCGGGATCCGTCGGGCCCTGGCCCGCTCCCGGTACGACGCCAGTGACATCGTCGCCAAGCTCGCCTACTACGGAGTGCTGCTGGTGACCCTCCAGCTGGCCTTCGGCATCTGGGGCCCCAACCCGATCTCCGACCTGATCGCGGGCGTGATCGCCTGGCTGCCCCGCGCCTTCGTCGCGATCGTCATCGTCGTGGTCGCCGCGGCCATCGCCAACGCGGTGAAGGACATCATCAGCGGTGCCCTGGGCGGGCTGTCGTACGGCCGGCTCCTGGCCACCATCGCCTCCGTGTTCATCCTCGGCCTGGGCGTCATCGCCGCGCTCGACCAGATCGGCGTGGCCACCGCGGTCACCACTCCGGTGCTGGTCGCGGTGCTGGCCACCGTCGGCGGCATCCTCGTCGTCGGGGTGGGCGGCGGCCTGGTCCGTCCCATGCAGAGCCGCTGGGAGTCGTGGCTGAGCCGGGCCGAGCGGGAGTCGCAGCTGATCGCCACGCACGCCCGCGCCTACCAGGCCGGACGCCGCGACAGCGAGGCCCACCTCGCGGCCCGGGCCACGCACGGTGGCCCGGTGGACGGCGGTGACCCGGACGCCACGCAGGTGGTTCCCGGCCCGCGCGTCGACGCGGACCCGGACGCCACCCAGGTGGTCTCCGGCCCGCGCGTCGACGCCGACCCGACCGTGCCGGTGCCGCGCCAGGGCGACCCGGACGCCACCCAGGTCACCTCGGGCGGCGCCACCGTCCCGGCCCGCGAGGACAGCGAGGCGACCATGGTCATCCCGCCGCTCGACGGCGAGCAGCGCCGCCGCTGAGCACACCGCCGCCGGGGTGGGATCCGCATCGGATCCCACCCCGGCGTGTGTCCGGCGAAGGGCGTGACCGCCCGGGCCGGTCCGGCTACCATCGCCGACATGACGTGGCGATGTTGATCCACCGCTAGGGGCCACTGCCGTGGGCCGCCGCGGTCGCCGTTCGTCCGGCGTCCGCTTCGTCCCCACAGGAAGGTCCCATGACTGTCCACCCTCCGCGCGTGCCCGACGCGCGCGTCCGCCGGCTGGCGGCCACCCTCTACGGGTACGCGTTCCTCAGCGAACTCGTCCTGCTCTATCCGCTGTACGCGCTGCTGTTCAGCGACACCGGCCTGACGGTGTGGCAGATCTCGTCGCTGTTCGTGATCTGGTCGGCCGCCAGCATCCTGCTGGAGGTGCCCTCCGGCGCGTTCGCCGACGCGTTCTCCCGGCGGCTGCTGCTCAGCCTCGCGCCGGTCGTCGCCGCCGCGGGTTTCGCCCTCTGGGTGCTCGTGCCCTCGTACCCCGCCTTCGCGATCGGCTTCGTGCTCTGGGGCGCCGCCGGGGCGCTCGCCTCGGGCGCGCTGGAGGCGCTGGTCTTCACCGAACTCGACCGCCTCGGCGCCGCCGGCCGCTACGCCCGCCTCATCGGCCGGGCGAAGACGGCCGAGACGCTCGCCGTCCTCGCCTCGATCCTGCTGGCCGGTTCCGTGTTCGCCGTCGGCGGCTACCCGGCCATCGGTGCGGCGAGCGTGCTGGCCTGCCTGCTCGCCGCCGCCGTCGCCACCCGCTTCCCGGAACACCGCCGGCCCGCGCCCGACACGGCACCCGTCGTGGCCGAGCGAGGCGGTGAGGTCCCGGTCGAGTCCGGCCGGCCAGTGCACCTCGACGCCGTCGGCGGCGTGGGGTCGGACCGGGGCGGGCCCGACGCCGGCGCGGACGACGAGGAGGACCTCGGCTGGTGGGCGAGCCTGCGCGCCGGGTTGGCCGAGGTCCGCGCCGACCGGGCCGTGCGCGCGGCGGTGCTGCTGGCCGCGGTCGTCGCGGCGGTCTGGGGCGCCCTGGACGAGTACACCCCGCTGCTGGCCCGCGACACCGGCGTCGGCGAGGCGACCGTGCCGCTGCTGCTCCTGCTCACCTGGATCGGGGTGGCGGTGGGCGGTCTGCTGGCCCCGGCGGGGGAGCGGTTGACCGCCCGCGGGTACGCCGGCTTGCTGGCGCTGTCGGCCGTGGCCTTGGCCGCGGGGGCGCTGTTCGCCCGGCCGGCTGGCTTCGCGCTGGTCGCGGTCGCGTTCTGCGGCTTCCAGCTCGCCACCGTCCTCGCCGACGCGCGGTTGCAGGCCCGGATCACCGGGGGCAGCCGGGCCACCGTCACCTCGCTGGCCGGGATGGCCACCGACGTCACGATCATCGCGGTCTACGGCGGGTACGGCCTGCTCGCCACCGGGGCCGGCAACGGGGTCGCGTTCGCGGTGGCCGCGGTGCCGTACCTGATCATGGCGCTGCTCCTGGCGAGCCGCGCCGGCCGGCCGGCGCGGGCGGGCGCCGGGCACACCGGCTGACGAGGGCCCGGCGGCGGTCCGCGCGACCGCCGCCGGGCCCGTCGCCGGTCAGCTCTTCGCTCTCCAGCAACGCCTTGAGCGGTCAGGCGTCGGCGGTCTCGCCGGTCTGCTCCCAGATCGAGCTCATCTCGTCGAAGGCCTGCTCCATGAGCTGCACCATCGCCCGCCGGGCGCGCTCGCCGTCGCGCCGCTGGATCGCCTGGGCCACCTCGGCGTGCAACTGGAGGGCCTGCTCGTGCGGGTGGTGCGGCATCAGGTGGTGCTGGTGCCGGCCGGTGAGCACCTCCGCGATCAGGTCCTGGAGCCGGACGAACATCTCGTTGCCCGAGGCGACCAGGATCCGGCGGTGGAATTCTATGTCGAGCTGGAGGAAGCGCTCCTCGTCGCCGGCCTTGCCGGCGGCCCACATCTTCGCCGCGAGCCCCACCAGGTCGCTCGCGGCGTCGTGGCCGACCCGGTTGGCGGCCAGCCAGGCGGCGTGCGGCTCGACGGCGGTCCGCAGCTCGGTGATCGAGCGGAGCTGGACGATGCGGCCCGCCGAGGCGAGCCGCCAGCGGATCACCTGCGGATCGAAGACGTTCCAGTCCTCCGACGGCCGGATCATGACCCCGACGCGGCGGCGGGTCTCGATGAATCCGATCGAGGCGAGCACGCGCAGCACCTCGCGGACGACCGAGCGGGACACGGCGTAGCGGTCGACCAGGTCGTCGATGTTGAGGACCGACCCGGGTGCGAGTTCGCCGTCGCAGATGGCCGTGCCGAGGCGGTCGAGGACGCGTGCGTGCAGGCCAGCCTCGACAGGGGCGTGCTGGGCGGCCACAGCCCCCGGAGAGGTCGATTCCACGCGACGGAGCATATCAGTTGGGTCTACCCCTTGTATAAGTCTGCTTTTTCGGCCTAGCATCCCGATGTTAAGCGGATGTAAACCGCGAGGTGGCGGCCCACCCGTCCGGGCGGCGGCCACGGCCACGGCATAAGGAGAGATGGACGTGAGACGTCGATCAGTTATCGGGTCTTCCCTGGCGATGGTCGTCGCCCTCGGCCTGTCCGCCTGTGGTGGCGGCGGGGACGACGCCGGCGGCTCGAACACCGTTCGCGTGACGCTGGTGAACCACGTCTGGACGGAGAACATCAAGAAGGCGCTGCCGGAGTTCGAGAAGCAGTCGGGCCTGAAGGTGGAGGTCACCCAGCTCGGTGAGGACCAGCTCTCCGACCAGTACAACGTCAAGCTGAACGCCGGGTCCACGGACCTGGACGTGATGATGTACCGGCCGCTGCAGGAGGGGAAGCTGTTCGCCAAGAACAAGTACCTCGCCGACCTGACCGAGAAGAGCAAGTCGGACAGCGCGTTCGAGATCGGCGACTTCCAGTCCGGACCGGTGCAGGCGACCACGTACGAGGACAAGGTGGTCGGCGTGCCGATCATCACCGAGCAGGAGGTCCTCTACTACCGCAAGGACCTGCTGGAGAAGTCCGGCTTCACCGCCCCGCCCAAGACCCTCGACGAGCTCAAGGCGCAGGCGGCGAAGGTCGAGGCGGACAACCCGGGCGTCGCGGGCTTCGTGTCCCGCACCGGCAAGGCCGCCGCCGTCACCCAGTTCTCCAGCTTCCTCTACAGCTTCGGCGGCGACTTCGTCGACGGCAGCGGCAAGGCCTCGATCAACAGCGAGCCGGCCAAGCAGGCGTACGCCTACTACGGCGGGCTGCTGCGCGAGCACGGCCCGGAGAACATCAGCACCGACATGAGCTGGTCCGAGGCGATGGCGATCTTCACCCAGGGCAAGGCGGCCTTCTACACCGAGGCCAACTCGCTCTACAAGAACGCCACCGACCCGGCCAAGTCGAAGGTCTCCGAGACCGTCGGGTTCGCGGCCTTCCCGGCCGGCCCGGCCGGCTCGAAGCCATACAACATCCCGTCCTGGGCGCTCGGCGTGAACGAGGCGTCGAAGAACCAGGACAACGCCTGGAAGTTCATCCAGTGGGCGGCCGGCAAGGAGCAGGCGCTGGCGCAGCAGAAGGCCGGCGTGCCCAGCGCCCGTACCTCCGTTTGGAACAACCCGGAGGGCGCGGCGACCTACCCGAAGGACCTCGCCGAGGCCACCACGGTCAGCACCGCCAACGGCGTGGGCCACGACCGGCCGCTGGTCGAGAAGGTCGCCCAGGCGCGGGAGATCGTCGGTCAGCCGATCGTCGACGCGATCACCGGCAAGGACGCGGCCGCCTCGGCGGACGCGGCCAACGAGGCGTTCCAGAAGTTCCTCGACGACGAGGCGAAGTAGCCCGAAGCGCAGGTGGCGGAGCCGACCGGCTCCGCCACCCCGCGTCGGGACGCTGGCCCTGACCCACCCGGAGACCCCATGTCGACCGTCACCACACCAGTCAAAAGATCGCCCGAGGCGCGTCCGGCGTCCCCGGAGACCTCGGCCTGGTCGCGCTGGGCCAACGAGCATCGCAAGTGGCTCTTCGCGGCGCCCGCCATGTTGTTCGTCGCCGTGCTGATCGTCTTCCCGGTGGCGTGGACCGGGTACCTCAGCCTGACCGACGCCGAGGGCTCGGTCCGCGCCGAGAGCGAGTTCATCGGCTTCCAGAACTACCTCGACGTGCTCGGCGACACCGACCGGTTCTGGCCGGCCGTGTGGCGCACCGCGCTCTTCACCGGCGTCGTCCTCTTCTTCGAGGTCGTCCTCGGCATGGCGATCGCCCTGCTGCTGTGGCGGCCGTTCCGCGGTGAGAAGTGGGTCCGGGTCGCGATCCTCCTGCCGCTGGTGGCCACCCCGGTCGCGGTCGGCATGATGTGGCGGCTGATCTTCGATCCCAACATCGGGATGGCGAACCAGGTGCTCGGCTGGGTCGGCATCGGCCCCCAGCCCTGGCTCTCCGGGCAGGGCTCGGCCCTGCCGACGACCATGTTCATCGACATCTGGCAGTGGACGCCGATGGTCGTGCTGATCCTGCTCGCCGGCCTGACGTCGCTCTCCGACGAGCCGCAGGAGGCGGCGCTGATCGACGGCGCCAGCACCTGGCAGCGGTTCCGGCACGTCACCCTGCCGCTGCTGATGCCGACCGTGATCGTCGCGATCCTGCTGCGCGGCATCGACGCCCTGAAGACCTTCGACATCCTCTACGCCACCAAGGGGCGCGGCGGCGGGTCGTTCCACGAGGTGGAGACCCTGAACGTGTACGCCTACGGGCTCAGCTTCGACTACAACGACTACGGCGTCTCATCGACCGTCCTCATCATCTTCTTCCTGATCATCATCGGGGTGATGTGGGCCCTGACCTACCGCAAGAAGGGCATGGACCGATGAAGCTGCGCAGACCGTACAAGATCTTCCGGACGGTGGCCCTCGTCCTCGTGGTGCTGTCGCTGATCGCGCCGCTGGTCTGGATGGTCGCCGCCTCGTTGAAGACGAACGTCGACATCTACGACACCGAGAAGGCGTTCGTCTTCTCCCCGACGCTGGACAACTACTCCAACGTGCTCCAGCAGGCCAACTACGTCCAGTTCATCGGCAACAGCCTCTGGGTGGCGCTCGCCGCCACCGTGCTCTCGCTCCTGCTCGGGGTGCCCGCCGCGTACTCGATGAGCCGCTTCAACATGAAGAAGTCCGCGCTCGTCGTGCTCATGGCCCGGGTCATCCCCGGCGTCTCGCTCCTGGTGCCCTGGTACTACGTCTTCTCGAACCTGCAGATGGTCGGCGGGTTCACCGTGCTGATCCTCAGTCACATGTTCGTGTCGCTGCCGTTGATCGTCTACATCATGATGGGCTACTTCGACGGCCTGCCGACCGAGCTGGAGGAGGCGGCGCTCGTCGACGGGCTGACCCACATCGGCGCGTTCCGGCGGATCACCCTGCCGCTGTCGGTGCCCGGCATCGCCACCGCCGGCATCCTGTCGTTCATCTTCTCCTGGAACAACTTCATGTTCGCCCTCGTGCTCTCCGGGGCCGACACCAAGACGCTCCCGGTGGCGATCTTCGACTTCGTCGGCTACGCCAGCATCGACTGGGGCGGCCTGATGGCGGCGGCCACCGTGGTCACCCTGCCGATCATGCTGATCGCCCTGTTCGTGCAGAAGTACGTCGTCTCCGGCCTCACCGCCGGCGCCACGAAGGGCTGAGGACACCATGACCACGATCGAACGGGTGGAGACCTTCCTCGTCGCGCCGCGCTGGCTGTTCGTCCGGGTCGAGACGTCCTCCGGGATCGTCGGCTGGGGCGAGGCGACCTGCGAGGGCCGCTCCGAGACCGTCCGCACCGCCGTCGAGCAGCTCAGCGAACTGCTCGTCGGCCGGGACGCGCTGCGCATCGAGGACCACTGGCAGGTCATGACCAAGGGCTCCTTCTACCGGGGCGGGCCGATCCTGGCCAGCGCCGTCGCCGGGCTCGACCAGGCGCTGTGGGACATCGCCGGCAAGCACTTCGGCGCGCCGGTGCACCAGCTGCTCGGCGGCCCGGTCCGCGACCGGATCCGGGTCTACGGCTGGGTCGGCGGCGACGAGCCCAGCGAGGTACGCGACCAGATCGCCGCCGCCGTCGCCACCGGCCTGACCGCGGTGAAGATGAACGCCTCCGGTCGGATGAGCGCCGTCGCGTCCGTCGCCGAGATCGACGGCGTGGTGCGGCGGGTCGCCGCCGCCCGCGAGGTGCTCGGCGACGAGCGGGACGTGGCGGTCGACTTCCACGGCCGGTTCACCCTCGCCACCGCCCGCCGGGTCGCCCCGCTGCTCGAGCCGTACCGGCCGTTCTTCCTGGAGGAGCCGGTGGTGCCGGAGAACTCGCACCTCATCGGCGAGTTCGTCCGCTCCACCACCACGCCGGTCTCGACGGGGGAGCGGCTCTACAACCGGCAGGAGTTCCTGCCGGTGCTCCAGGCCGGCATCGCCGTCGCCCAGCCGGACCTCTCACACGCCGGCGGCATCACCGAGGTCCGCAAGATCGCCGCACTGGCCGAGGTGTACGACGTGCAGCTCGCCCCGCACTGCCCGCTCGGGCCGATCGCGCTCGCCGCCTGCCTCCAGGTCGGCTTCGCCACGCCGAACTACCTGATCCAGGAACAGAGCATCGGCATCCACTACAACCTCGGCGCCGAGGTGCTCGACTACTGCCTCGACAAGACCCCGCTGACGTTCGTCGACGGGTACGTCGAGCGGCTCACGGCACCCGGCCTCGGCATCGAGATCGACGAAGACGCCGTACGCGCGGCGGACAAGCGCGGACACGCGTGGCGCAGCCCCACGTGGCGGCACCGCGACGGCTCCTACGCGGAATGGTGATCACATGACCGTCAACCTCACCGCCGACCTCACCGCCGCCCGCATCCTCGCGATCATCCGCGGCACCGACACCGCCGCCGCGATCGCCGCCGGCACCGCGCTGCTCCAGGAGGGCGTACGCGTCGTCGAGGTGGCCCTCACCACGCCGGACGCCGCGCGGGCGATCGAGGCGCTGCGCGCGGCGGCCCCCGCCGGCTCGCTGGTCGGGGCCGGCACGGTGCTCACCACCGCCGACGTCGCGGACGTGGCCGCCGCGGGCGCGCAGTTCGTGGTGACGCCGGCCGTGGTGGAGTCGATCGCCGAGGCGGCGCGCCGCGGCCTCCCGGTCGCCGCCGGGGCGCTCACCCCGACCGAGGCGTACACCGCGGTGCGGATGGGGGCGTCGGCGGTCAAGCTCTTCCCGGCGTCGGTCGGCGGGCCCGCGTACCTCAGGGCGGTGCGCGACCCCTTCCCGGACATCCCGTTCGTCGCGGTCGGCGGCGTCGGCCTGGACGACGTGCCCGGCTACTTCCGGGCCGGCGCGATCGCGGTCGGCCTGGGCGGTCCCCTGGTCGGCGACGCCGCCTCCGGCGGCGACCTGGACGCCCTGCGGGCGCGGGCGCGCACCTACCTCGCCGCCGTGCGGGAGTCGGCCGGATCATGACCGCACCGGACCTGCTCACCGTCGGCGAGGCCCTGGTGTCGCTGCGCTCGGCCGGCCCGCTCGCCGCCGGGGGGCCGCTGACCATGCACCTGGCCGGCGCCGAGTCCAACGTGGCCGTCGCGGTGGCCCGGCTGGGCCACCGCCCCCCCCCCCCCCCCCCCCCCCCGCCTGGGTCGGCCGCCTCGGCGCCGACGAGCTTGGCGAGTACGTGCTGCGGCAGCTGCGCGCCGAGGGCGTCGCCGTCGACGGCGTGACCCGGGACCCGGACCGGCCGACCGGGCTGATGTTCCTGGAGCGGCGCACCGCCGACCTGACCCGGGTGCGGTACCACCGGGCCGGGTCGGCCGGCTCCGCCCTCGACGTCGACGACCTGCGGGCGCCGCTGGCCGCCGGCGCGCGGGTGCTGCACCTGAGCGGGATCACCCCGGCGCTCTCCGACACCGCCCGCGCGGCCACCCGCTGGGCGGCCGAGGCCGCCGTCGCCGCGCGCATCCCGGTCTGCCTCGACGTCAACCACCGCGACCGCCTCTGGTCCCGCGACACCGCCCGCGAGGTGCTCACCCCGCTGGCGGGGCACGCCTCGATCGTCGTCGCCTCCGCCGACGAACTGGACCTCGTCGGCGACCCCGGGGCCGACGAGTCCACCGTCGTGGCGGACCTGCTGCGCCGCGGCGTGGACACCGTCCTGGTCAAGCTGGGCGCCGACGGCGCCCGCGCGCACACCCGCGACGGGGTCCGGCACGCCGAGGCGCTGACCGTGACCGCCGTCGACGCCGTCGGCGCCGGGGACGCGTTCACCGCCGGCTACCTGTCCGGCTGGTTCGACGGGCTCGACCTGGCTGGCCGGCTGCGCCGCGCCGCGACCCTCGGCGCCTTCGCGGTCTCCAGCCCCGGCGACTGGGAAGGGCTGCCGCGCCGCGCCGAACTGTCCCTCCTCGACGGCCACGAGGCCGGAGACGTCCTCCGCTGACCGCCGAGCACCCCGAAGAAGAAAGGCACCCCGTGAAGATCGTCGCCGCTGACGTCATCGTCTCCAGCCCTGACCGCAACTTCGTCACCCTGAAGATCACCACGGAGGACGGCGTCACCGGCCTGGGCGACGGCACCCTCAACGGACGGGAACTCTCGGTCGCCTCGTACCTGCGCGACCACGTCGTTCCGCTGCTGATCGGCCGGGACGCGCACCGCATCGAGGACGCCTGGCAGTTCCTCTACCGCTCGGCGTACTGGCGTCGCGGGCCGGTCACCATGGCCGCCATCGCGGCGGTCGACGTGGCCCTGTGGGACATCAAGGCCAAGGCCGCCGGCATGCCGCTGTACCAGCTGCTGGGCGGGGCGTCGCGCACCGGCATCATGGCCTACGGCCACGCCTCCGGCCGGGACCTGCCGGAGCTGTTCGACTCGATCCGCCGGCACCTCGAGCAGGGCTACCGCTCGATCCGGGTGCAGACCTCGGTGCCGGGCATCAACGCCGTCTACGGGGTCGCCACCCAGCCCAGCGCCGACGGCAAGCGCTACGACTACGAGCCGGCGCAGCGCACCCCGCTGCCGGCCGAGGAGGACTGGGACACCCGCTCCTACCTGCGGCACCTGCCCGGCGTGTTCGAGGCGGTCCGCAACGAGTTCGGCCCGGAGTTGCCGCTGCTGCACGACGGCCACCACCGGATGACGCCGATCCAGGCCGCCAAGCTGGGCAAGGCGCTGGAGCCGTACGACCTGTTCTGGCTGGAGGACTGCACCCCGGCGGAGAACCAGGAGGCGCTACGGCTGGTCCGCCAGCACACCACCACGCCGCTGGCGATCGGCGAGGTCTTCAACACCGTCTGGGACTACCAGACGCTCATCCGCGAGCAGCTCATCGACTACGTCCGCTCCGCCGTCACCCACACCGGCGGCATCACGGCCATGCGCAAGCTGCTCGACTTCGCCGCCCAGTACCAGATCAAGTCCGGCATCCACGGCCCGACCGACATCTCGCCGGTCGGCATGGCCGCCGCCCTGCACCTGGACCTGGCCATCCACAACTTCGGCATCCAGGAGTACATGCAGCACGGGGCGCTCACCAACGAGGTGTTCCGGCAGTCGTTCACCTTCACCGACGGCTACCTGCACCCGGGGGAGCAGCCCGGGCTCGGCGTCGAGCTGGACGAGGAGGCCGCGGCGAAGTTCCCGTACGTGCCGGCGTACCTGCCGTTCAACCGCCTCCAGGACGGCACGGTCCATGACTGGTGAGGGCGCGTCCCCGACGCGGCACGTCGTCGTGATGGGGGTGTCCGGGGCCGGCAAGACCACCGTGGCCGTGGGCGTCGCCGCCGCGACCGGCCTGACCTTCGCCGAGGCGGACGAGTTCCACACGCCGGAGCACGTGGCGCGGATGCGCGCCGGCGTGCCGCTGGACGACGCCGCCCGCCTGCCCTGGCTGCGCGAGCTGGCCGGCTGGATGGCCGCCCGCGCCGCCGAGGGCGTGTCGACGGTGCTGGCCTGCTCGGCGCTGCGGCGGTCCTACCGCGACGTGCTGCGCCAGGGGCCGCCGAGCGTCGAGTTCGTCCACCTGGACGGGCCGGCCGAGGTGATCCGGGAGCGGATGGCCCGGCGCGCCGGGCACTACATGCCGGCGAGCCTGCTGGAATCGCAGCTGGCCACCCTGGAACGGCCCCACCCGGACGAGGCGGTGCTGGTGCTCGACGTGTCGCTGACGCCGGAGGAGCTCGTCTCGGCGGCGGTCGACCGGCTCGGCCTGGCCAGCGGCGTCGCCGCCAACGGCTGAGCGCGTCCCGGTCGCGGTGCCCCGGCGCCGCGACCGGGCGTCAGCCGGGCAGCGCGTCGAGGTAGACCCAGCGGCCGTCCTCGCGGACGAACCGGCTGCGCTCGGTCTGCGTCCCCGGCTGGCCGCCGGCGCGGTGGTGGGCCCGGAACTCGACGGTGCCGGTGGCGTCGAACAGCCCGCCCCGGTCGGTGTCGACGATCTCCAGGCCCGTCCAGCGCTGGCCGGGGTCGAGCTCGAGCCGGCGCGGCCGGGTCGAGGAGTGCCAGCTGCGCAGCAGGTACGCGGTGTCGCCGACGGCGAAGGCGCTGTACCGCGAGCGCATCAGCGCCTCGGCGGTCGCCGCGTCCGCCTCGCCCCGGTGCAGCCGCCCGCAGCATCCGGCGTACGGCTGGCCGGCGCCGCAGGGGCAGGGCCGGTCGGGGCCGTCGACCGCCCGCCGACGGGTTCGCTTCGCCATTCGCCCATTCTGGCCGACGGCCCGCCGCAGCCGGCGCCCGGACCTCGGTGCGGGTGCCGGGCGGGGCGATCGACCGGACGGATCCGCCAACCATCGCGCGGGCCGGGCGATCGACCGGGACAGCCCGGCCGGGTGGACCCGCCGACCTCGCCCCGGGCGGCGCGGACCCGGGTCAGCCGGCGCTCGTCCGGGGCGCCCGTCGGGTGCCGAACGACTCCATGGTCGTCGCCGTGCGCGCCGGGGTCTTCGACGCCGCGCCGGCGCGGGTCGCGGCGGCCTTCGCCGCCTTCTTCGCGGGCGCCTTCTTCGCCGGCGCGGCCGTGGCCGGCGCCTTGCGGGCGCGGGCCGGGGCCGCCGTGGCCGAGGTGTCCTTCTTCCGGGCCACGCGGGCGGTCGTCGTGGTGGGCTTCTCGCCCGGGGACTTGGCCGCGGTCGCCCCGGTGGCCCGCTTCGTGGCCGTCGCCACCTTCTTGGCCGCCGCCGCCCGCTTCATCGGGGCCTTGCGCGCCCCGGTGGCCTTCCTGGCCCGTCCTGCGTCCGCCATCGTCGCTCCTCGGGAATCGGCCCTGGGCGCACGGTCTTCCCCCGGCCCCGGCGGTCAAACGCCGGGGCCGTCGCGGCGCGGGGGCGGCACCCGCCGCCGCGCGGTCGCGTCACGTCCCGGTCGTCGGCTTGTACGCGCAGACCAGCTCCCAGCCGCCGGGCAGCACCGCCACCCGCTCGAAGCCGACCTCCTTGAGCAGGCCGGTGTAGAACTCGACCTCCCGAAGCCGGCTCACGCAGGTGTCGACCCCGATGAGGAAGTAGCTCCAGAAGAACTGCATCGCCAGCCGGTCCGGGGTGCGGAACTCCTCGCAGATCAGCAGCATCCCGCCCGGCTCCAGGGCCGCGTACGCCTTCTCGACGAGCCGGCGGGCGACCTCGTTCGGCCAGTCGTGCAGCACCCGGACGAACGCCAGCGCGTCGTAGCCCGACGGCAGCGGCTCGGCGAGGAAGTCGCCGCCGACGAACCCCAGCCGGTCCACGTGCCCCCTGCGGGCCCGGGTGGCCTGCACCAGCGGCGCCACCGCCGGCAGGTTGTACACGTCGACCCGCAGCCCCGGGGCGTCGTCGAGGACGTGCGCCGCGAGCGTGCCGTCCCCGCCGCCGACGTCGAGCAGGCGTCTGCGCCCCGGCCACAGCCGGTCGGCGTTGCGGTGCACCGCCTCGATCACCGGGCCGAGCCCGACGGCCATGCTGCGCTCGAAGTCGGCGGTCTGCTCGTCGGTCTTCGGCGGCCAGGCGAAGTCGTCGTCGCCCATGCTGACCTCGCCGCGCAGGCTCTCGCCCAGCCGGCCGTGCAGCCGCCGCCAGGGGTAGCGGTCCCGGTCCCGCTCGATGGCGTCCGGGCCGACCACCGCCGCGACGGCGTCGCGCAGCCCGGGCGCCGCCCGGTACGTGGCCGAGGCGATGTCGTCGCCCGGCTCGCTGCGGGCGACGAAGCCGAGGCTCTCCAGGCAGTCGAGGAACTTGTAGAGCCGCAGGGGCCGTACGGCGAACCGCCCGGCGAGCTCGTCGAGGCGGACCGGCCCCGGCTCCAGCGCGTCGAGCAGCCCCATGCCGAGCGCGGTCTCCAGCACGTCCATGGCCTTGGGCCCGTTGGCGAGCAGGCTCATCAGCGCCCGCGGTGACAGGGTGACGTTCACCGGTCCAGCTCCTCTTCCAGTGCGTCCATGAACGCGTCGATCTCCTCGAGGGTGTTGTAGACGTGCGGGCCGACCCGCAGGTAGCCCCGCCAGCTGCAGACCATGTCCCGCGCGAGCAGTCGCCGCTTGACCGCCTCGCCGTCGGCGACGTCGAGGCACACCACGCCGCCGCGCCGGTGCGGCTCGACCGGGCTGACCACGCCGATGCCGGCCGCCGTCGCCCGCTGGATGACCCGGGACGTGCAGGCGAGCGAGTGCCGCCGGATCGCGGCGGCACCCACCCCGGCCAGCAGGTCCAGGCCGACCTGGGAGACCAGCGAGGTGAGGGGGAACGGCGTTCCGCCGGCGAACCGCCGGGCGTCGGCGGCCCAGCCGGTCGACGGCTGGAAGGTCAGCGCCCGGTCGCCGGCCTGCCAGCCGGTGGCGGCCGGTTCGAGCCGGGTCGCCAGGTCCGGGCGGACGTAGAGGAAGGCGGTGGCGACCCCGCACAGCCACTTGTGCGCGCCGCCGAGCACGACGTCGACGCCGAGCGCCGTCACGTCCAGCGGCACGACCCCGACGGTCTGGAAGGCGTCGACGACCACGAGGGCGCCGACGTCGTGGGCCCGGCGTACCAGCCGGGGCAGGTCGATGGTGGCGCCGGAGGAGAAGCTGGCGTGTGGGACGCACACCAGCAGCGTCCGCTCGTCGATCCGCGCGTCGAGGGCGTCCTCGTCGAAGCGGGGACCGCCCGACCCGACGACGTGGAGGCGGGCGCCGTAGCGACGGAACGCGTTGAAGATGAACGGCACGGTCGGGTACTCCAGGTCGGTGGTGACGACCCGGTCGCGCGGCGCGCGGTAGTCGAAGCAGGACGCGACCCGGGCGAGCAGCGTGCTCAGGTTCGCGTCGGTGACCACGCTGCCCGGGGGCGCGCCGATGAGGGCGGCGACCGAGTCGGCGTACCGGTCGAGGCCGACGTGCCAGTCGTGCCAGACGTCGTCGCGCCAGCCGCGCAGCGTCTCCCAGTAGCCGGTGAGCACGTGTTCGGCGCCCCTCGGCACCGCCCCGGTGGAGTTGTTGTTCAGGTAGACGCAGTTCTCCAGCAGCGGAAACTCGGCGCGCAGGGCGGCCTGGGCGGTGGCGTCGAGGCACTCGGGCGTGTCGGGGCCGGGTGCCGAATCGGGCGGGTTCACTCGGGGCTGCCTCCGGTCGGGTCGGTCCGCGACGAGGGACCCGGATCGTGGGTGACGGAGCTGAAGACCGGAATGGACCGGACGGCGGCCAGGTAGGGCGTGCCCTCCGTGTAGCCGGTGCCCGGGCGGGGGCCGAGCATCCGGGTGGCCAGCCGGTGGTGCGTGCGTCGCCACTGCAGCACGGCCGCGGCGAACGTGCGCATCGCCCCTGCCACCAGCTCGGCGTCCGCGCCGGTGAGCAGGCCCTCGCGTACGGCCGCCCGGAACGCCTCGTCCACCGACGGTTGCCCGGCCTGCACCCGGTCGCGTACCTCCGGCACCTGCTGGTAGGCGGGCGACTCCAGCCGCGTCCCCTCCGGGGTGCGGCAGAGCGACTCCATCAGCTTGTAGGAGCGGGACTGGATCGCGCTGGCCCCCTCGGTGTACTGCCGGAACGTCCGGAAGGCAGCCGGCTGCATGGTGGCCAGCAGCGAGAACAGCGGCCCGGCGGCGGTGAGCTGCGCGCGGGCGTACGCCAGCCGGTCGGCCGCCGGCCGCGCGTGACCGGCACGGAGGGCGACGATCGTGGCGCGCAGTTCCTCGACGAGCCCCGCGAAGAGGCACTCGTACGCCTGGAGCACCCGGATGAAGAGGTACTCGTCGTGCGACACGTAGACCGGCAGCATGCTCAGCCGCAGGGCCAGCCCGACGGCGGGATCCCCGTCGGCGACGAGGGCCCGCAGCACGGCGGCCGGCTCCCGGTCGTGGGCCTGTCCGGCGAGGCCGAGGCGGGCGAGGGCGGGGGCGGCGGCCCGCACGCCGAGCCGCTGGCGCTTGGCCACCACCTCCCGGCTCGGGCGGTCCTCGGGCAGCAGGTCGGTGGCGTCGGACCCCGCGGCCAGCTCGAACGCCAGCGCGTCGGCGACCAGGCGGACGAGGAGCCGGTCGCGGTCGCGACGCGCGTCCTCCGGGTGGCCGGCCGCCTTGTCGCCGTGCCCGTCGTCGTCCCCGCCCGGCCCGTCGTCCGCCCCGCAGGGCAGCCGGAGCAGGCGCAGCGCCAGGTAGCTGCGGTAGTCGTACCGGCCGTCCCACTTGTCGAGGGCGACGTCGAGGAAGTCGCCCAGCAGCCGGGCGGCGGGCGACGGCGGGCCGGCCGCCGGGGCGGTCACCCGGGCCCGGGCCGAATCCAGCAGAGCGAGGAGCTCCTTTTCGACGAAGTGTTTGCCGACCCGGTGGAACTCCGCCAGTACGGGGGAGTAGGGAAAATTGTCCGGGTCGGCGGCACCCGACAACCAACTCGTCAGTTCACGCACGAACCGCACCTCGACATTCGGCCCGTGTCAACCGCATACGGGGAGTTGATTGACGAATTAAGGGGTGGGTGGGGATTGTCAGGACCGGTCGGCATGGAAACGGTCGCTTTCATCCGTGGACGGACTTGACGCGGGCCTGCCACAGTTCGGGGAAGAACCGGTGCCCGATGAGTTTGGCGAGCACCGTCGCCTCCGCGCCGTCGGGCGCGTGGCCGCCGATGCGCAGGGCGGCCTGGTAGTGCCGCACCCGCCACAGCGACACCCGCTCGTCCCACTCCATCATCGCCTCGGCGAGCAGGTGGACGGGGTCCGTCGGGTCCGCCCGGCGCAGCTCCGACAGGGCGGTGCCGCGCGCGGCGAGGTGGTCGGTGAACGCCCGGCCGAGCTGCCGGCTCGCCCCCTGGACCCGCCGCCAGCCGGGGGACTCGGCGCCGGAACCCTTGCCCAGCGCGGGTTGCATGGCCTCGAAGGCGGCCGGGGAGAGGTGCCGGAACATCTCCAACTGGTCGGTGACCAGCCGTACCCCCAGCGTCGCCCGGGTCAGCAGCGGCTCGGCCGCCGCCGGCTCGCCGGCGCGGACCCGGGCGACGGCCTCGGTCAGCTCCGCGGCCGCGAGCTTCAGCCACAGCTCGGTGGACTGGTGCACCACCTGGAAGAGCAACTCGTCGCGGTGGATCATCTCCGCCGGGCTCCGTTGCAGGTCGAGCAGCGCGTCGGTGCGCATGTAGCGCGCGTAGTCCGTGGCGCCGTCGCCAGGAAGAACAGGTGAGTGGTCCCGCTTCACGGAATTGTCCCCTTCGGTCAGCGTCGCTGCGTCGGGAACCGGTGGCCCGACAGCGCGTGCGGCGGCCATTATGCAACGACGAAAGGCAATGTGTCACGCCTTCGTCGCGGGCCGTGTGCGACTCCGAAAGGGGAGGTTTCCGTCATTTATTGTGATGTGTAAAGGCGGTGGAATAACACAGAGATCAACAGGCGTCAATAGCGACGGGCAACTGACACGTCACACCGCCGGTGCGGCGCGCCGCACCGGCGCGCCGCCCGCGGCACCGTCTCTCACCAGGGCGACGGCGGTGGCGGCGGCACGACCGGCGGGCGGTCGTCACAGGTGATGGTGTTCGGCAGCTGCCAGGGGGCCAGCCAGCCGCCGTCGTTGCCGCCGAGATCGGTCAGGGTGAACTCCGAGCCGGTCGGGGGGAAGTGGAACGACCCGCAGTTGTTGACGCCGACGGCGCCGACGTTGCGGGCGTCGACGTTGCGCAACGACGCCGAGCCCGCCGAGCGGGCGCTCAGCACGGAGGTGCCCGTGCCGTCGACCCGGATGTCCTGGAACCGCACCCCGGTGATCGAGTGCAGGTCCTTCACCGGCCAGTCGCTGACCAGCATGATGGCGTTGTACGTGTTGTCGAGGTAGCTGTCGCCGATCACGTCGACGGTCGCGTCGATGTCCCGGTCGAGCGCGTAGAACCAGATGGCCCCCAGCCCGATCTTCCAGTTCAGCTCGTACGTGCCGGCGCGGGCCGTGGTGTTGCCGGTGATCAGCAGCCGCCCGGTGAAGGGCTCCGCGCCGAAGCGCGACCCGACCTGGATCGCGCTGCCCTCGCGCACCGGGTCGGCGACCAGGTTGTGCGACACGGTGAGGTCGGTGCCGCCGTAGAGGGCGATACCGTTGGCCAGCACCGGCGACTGCACGGTGTTGTGGTCGAACGTGTTGCGGGCGTTGCCCACCTTCTCGGACCACATCGCGAGCCCGTCGTCGCCGCTGTTGCGCACGAAGGTGTGCGCGACCAGCGAGTCGGTGACGCCGGTGTGGAAGTTGAGCCCGTCGGCGATCTGGTCGACGATCATCGTGTTGGTGACCCGCACGTTGGACATCGGCCCGTCGAACCAGATGCCCACCTTGGTGTGGCGCAGGTGCAGGCCGTCGATGGTGGAGTCGCTCATCGCGCCACCGATCGCGTTGACCTGGTCGGTGTCGATGCGCTCGCGCACGTCGCCCTCGACGGCGAAGCCGGAGAGGTGCACGTTGCGGCTGCCGCCGTCGGCGGCGCTGCGGCCGTAGAAGCCCACGCCGGTGTGCACCGAGCCGTCCGGCGCGGGCGTGGGCAGCGCGACCTCGCGCCCCTTGATGATCGTGTACCAGCTACCGGCGCCCTCGATCGTCACCTCGTCGACGATGATGTGCCGGTTGACCTGGTACGTGCCGGGCGGCAGGTAGACCGGCACGTCCGCCCGCCGCGCGAAGGCGATGGCCCGGTCCAGGGCGGCGGCGGAGTCACGGCGGCCGGTCGGGTCGGCGCCGAAGGCCAGCACGTTCGCGGCGCGCAGCCGGACGCGCGGCGGGCCGACGAGCTCGGAGTCGAGCAGGTCGATCACCGTCCACGCCGCGTTGCTGCCGGCCGGGGCGGTGAGCCGGATCCGGTCGCCGGCCCGGTACGTCCGGCCGAGCAGCAGCCGCTGCTCGTCGTAGAAGTGGCTGGGCCGGAACGGGGTGGGGATGCTCGGGTACGGCGTGGTGGCCGCCGGCACGCACGAGCACTCGGTGATCCACCAGTCCGGGTGCAGCAGCCCGGCGGTCGGGTCGTTGGAGAACGGGTACTGGTTGTAGAGCCAGGCGTACTGCGACGTGAGGGTCATCGTCCGGACCCGGCGGTCGTTGACCGCCACGTGCAGCGGGGCGGTGATGCCGCCGCCACCCGGGGCGTCGGGGATGCTGTAGCGCACGGTGATCGCGTTGGCCGCCCGGGGCAGGACGAACTCGACGTACCGTCCGGGGGTCAGCCGGACCGCGCGGCGGCCGGAGGCCTCGGCCGGCAGCGTGTAGGCGGCGCGGTCGGGGCCGATGACCTCGCCGTCGGTGGTCGCGTTCTCCGCCTCCTGCTCGACGAAGCCGACGTCGGCGCCGCGCCCGGCGACCAGTCGCGGATCGAGGCCCGCCCGGGTCACCACGGGCGCCGCACCGGCGGGGGAGGCGGTGGCCGGGCCGGGCGCGCCGGCCAGGACGCCGAGGGCGGTCGCGAGCGCGAGGGTGGCGCCGATCGCGGCCGAGGGGCGCCGCGACGCTCGCCGCGACGACCACCGGGGCACCGGGATCCTGTTCCGGGACATGGGGACTCTCCCTGGGGACGGGGGTTCGACGGCGACGACGGCGGCGGGTCCCGCGACCCGCCCGCGCTCGCCGAGGGGATGGTGCGCGACGCCGGTGGCGCCCCGCGTCGCCGCTACGCGGCGTGGACCTCGAGCGCGGACAGTTGCGCCCCCGGCCAGCCGGTGTTGCCGCTGACGTGGACCCGCACGTGCCGCGCCGGCGTCGCCGCGACGGTGAGCGTCACCTGGTTGCCGGTGGCTGGATCGAAGACCCGGCCGGCCGGCGCGACGAGGGTGCGCCACGCGGCGCCGTCCGGGCTCACCTCGACCGCGAGCGTCTGGGTGCGCCGCTGCCAGGCGGCGGCGGGCGGGAGCCGCAGCACGATCCTCCCGATCGGGATGCTCGCGCCGAGGTCGACGGAGATCCACTGCGGGAACGCGTTGCCGGCGCTCTCCCAGTAGCTGTGGGCGTCGCCGTCGACGGCGTTGGCGCAGCCGTAGGTCTGGACGTGGCTGCTCTCCGCGACCGGACGGCCCCGGGCGAGGTCGGTGCCGGCCGCCGCGTACACCCCGACCCGGGCGAGTTGGGCCGCGGGCCAGGCGGTGTTGCCGGTGACGGTCACCCGGACGTGCCGGGCGGTGCTCGCCGGCACGGTGAGGGTGGCGGTGTTGCCGGTGGCCGGGTCGAACCGGACCCCGGCCGGCCCGGCGAGCGTGCGGAAGGTCGCGCCGTCGGTGCTGCCCTGCACCGTCAGCGTCTGGGTGCGCGCCTCCCAGCCGTTCGGCAGGGCCAGCACGACCCGGTTCACCGCGTGCGCCGCGCCGAGGTCGACCTGCCACCACTGCGGGAAGGCGCCGTTGGTGGACTCCCAGTAGCTGTTTGGATCGGTGTCGACGGCATTGCCGGCGGCGAACGCGCCGTTCTGGCTGCTCGCCGACGCCGGCCGGCCGGCGGCGAGGTCAGCGCCGGGCGCCGGGGGGCCGTCGACGACGGGCGGCGTCGGCCGTACGGGGGTCAGGGCGAGCTGGCCCTTGAACATCCGGCCGCCGTCGGCGGTGATCCGCAGGTAGTAGTCGGCGGAGCAGGCGACGCCGTCCTCGTCCAGCGCGCGGATGCCCGCCCCCGCCGGCGTGGTCGCCTGCGTCTCGCTGGTCTTGGCGATCTGGTTGCCCTCGTTGAACTCGTCGAACATCGACACGTAGAGGCCCTGGGCGCCCAGCCGGGTCATGTTGTAGAGGTGCCGCCAGTAGAAGTCGCCGTGGCGGCGGTGCCCGGCCGACAGGTCGCCCGGCATCACGCAGGGCTGGTAGTCGATGCCGTGCGCGGCGCAGTCGGCCAGGTCGGGGACGTTGACGTTGGTGTGGAACCAGTCGAGCCCGTCGAGGGTGCCGGTGCGGCCGACCATCCACGGCGAGAGCATGTGGAAGGCGTGGTAGACCTCGGAGAAGCCCGGCCGGGAGTCGTTGACGCCCTGCCGCCAGTAGGTGGGCACACCGCCGATGACGTAGCAGCCCCGGGCCTTGAACCAGTTGACGACGTCGAGGCAGGCGGCGGGGGCGAAGGGGCGGCCGTCGTCGTTGAAGCCGAACCCCCAGACGCAGACCACCGGCCGGCCGTTCTGCCGCGCGTACGCGGGGGAGGCGGTGTGCGCGGACATCCGGTTGAGCCAGTCCTCCTTGATCTGCGACTGCATCGCCGTCCAGCCGGTGACGTCGTACATGACGTAGAACTTGCGGCCGTGGCGTTCGGCCGCGCCGCGGACCTTGACCGTCATGGCGTCGCGCGTCGGCCCCTCGTCGCCGAACGGGTTGAACCGTTGCAGGGCGGCGGTGTCGCAGCCGTGCTCCCGCATCCACCGGAAGTGGGTGTCGACGGTCTGCTCGTCGTACGAGGAGAAGAGCCGCGCCGGCTGGCCGTTGCCCAGCGGCGGGTAGGCGGTGGTGTAGCCGCGGGCGTACTCCCGCATGTCGGGCCAGGAGACGATTGTGGTGTTGGCCGGCGAGGGCGGCTGGAACCGGTCCCGGCTCCAGTGCCACCAGCCGCCGATGGGCGCGCCGTCGCCGGGGCAGCTGAACCAGCCCTGGTAGCCGACGGAGACCTTGCCGACGACGTCGCCCGGCGGGCTGGCCGCGTACGCCGTGCCGCGCAGGGCCGACACCAGGTCGGTCGGGGCGACGGCGGCGAGGGCCGAGCCCGCGGCGAGGGATCCGATGAGTCTCCGGCGTGACACCGCCATGGCCCTGCTCCCTCCGGCACGGAAAGGTATCGAGGGTCATCGTGCAGCAGTGGACTTGTCATTGCAAGAGTCGGATCTAGGAGCGAAAGAAATCGACTGTCGATGAAAGTGGGCGGTGGGCCCGTGGGGGGGGCGGGTCGGTGCGCGCCCGCCCCCCCCACGGCGTCATCCCCGCAGCAGCGGCAGCACCCGGCGGCCGAGCAGGTCGACGCCGCCGGCCGGGGTCAACCCGTGCGGGGTGCCGAACTCCACCCGGGTCGCCCCGGCGTCGAACACTGCCGCCGCCTGCGCCGCGACGTGCTCGGGGGTGCCGGAGAAGGCGAACAGGTCGAGCAGGTCCCCGCCGATCAGCGCGCCGGCGAGGTCGTGCTCCTGACGGGCGACGTGCTGCTGGATGCGCGCCAGCAGCTCCGGGTCGATGTCGACGTTCGGGTCGAGGGCGGCGACCACGGCGAGGTACATGGCCACCTCCGTACGGGCCACCCGACGGGCCAGGGCGCCGTCCTCGTCCACCACGGTCACGGCGCCGAGCACCACGCCGACCGGGTCGCCGGCCCGGCTGGCGGGCGTGGCCTCGTCCAGCCAGGCGCGCATCGTCTTGGCCATCGCCGGATTGGCCGACCCGCCGACCTTGATCTCCGCGGCGAACGCGGCGGCCGACCGGGCCGTCTGCTGGCCCCACGTCCCCACCAGGACGGGCACGTCGGCGCGGACCGGGGCGTAGCGCAGGGCCGTGCCGGGCGCCACCGTGAACTCCCGGCCCTGATAGCCCCGGTCGTCGCGGGAGAGCAGCAGGCGGACCACGTCGACGGTCTCGGTGATCCGCCGCAGCGGCCGGGCCTGCGCCACCCCGACCTGGTCGAGCCAGGTGCCCCGGGCCAGCCCGAGGTAGGCCCGCCCGTCCGAGGCCAGGTCCAGGGCCGCAACCTGCCCCGCGATCTCCACCGGGTGCATGGTGAACGGGTTGAGGCAGGCCGACCCGAGCCGGATCCGCCGGGTGTGCCGCGCCGCCACCAGCAGCGGGAAGAACGGCGGCTGGTACATCAGGTCGCCGAAGACCGACAGCACGTCGAAGCCGTGCCGTTCGGCGAGTTCGGCCAGCGCGGCGTACTCGTCGGCGCTCTTGTCGGACTGCAGTCCGATGCCGACCAGTCGGCGTCCGTCGTCGGTGCTCACGTCAGGTCTCCAGTGGGAATCTGCCGCCGGGCGGTCCGTTCGATGCGCATGATGACCCGCTCGTCCGGGTCCGGGCAGGCCACGTGACTGTCCCGGGCCAGCCAGTCCTCCGGCGGCAGCGGCCGCTGCTTGGCCGGCAGCAGCGGCAGGCACGCCGCGAGGGCGTACAGGCAGAAGTGCTTGCCCGTCGGGATGCTGAGCCGGTTCGACTCGGTCAGGTCGATGTGGTCACCCGGCCGCAGGCCGCAGACGGAGCGGCCCTCGATCCGCTCCACCACGACCCGCAGGTCGTACAGGTCGGTGACCGGTTCCTCGGCGCTCATCGGAGGGCCTCCGCGTGGTGGTGCACGATCCGCCAGCCCCGCTCGTCGCGGCGCAGCACGTCCGTCACCCGGAAGCAGTCGTCAGGCTGCCCGGCCGCGTACCGGGCGCGCAGGACGTAGCGGACCAGGCCGGTGTCGCCCCACTCCTCGGCCCGGAACTGCTCGGGGGCGACCGAGGTCGGGGGCGCGGCCGGTCCCCGGGCCGCCGCCCGGCGGTCCCGCAGCTCGTCGAGGGCGGCCAGACCGTCCAGCAGGTCGGGCGCGTCGGACTCCCAGATCGTCAGGTCGGGGTGCAGCCGGGCGTCGAACGCCGCCCGGTCGCCCAACGACCGGTACATGTCGGTGATGGCGGCGGTGAGATCGTCAACGGTCATCGGGGCTCGCTTCCGGTCGGGGCGGACGGGGGTGTCGGGGGGTGACGGTGGATCAGGGGAGCTCGGCGAGGCGGGCGCGCAGCGGGTCGAGCCCCATCGGGCCGAGCCGCAGGGCGCGGTGGTGGAACCGCTTGCGGTCGAACCCCGCGCCCTCGCGCCGCTCGGCCTCCCGGCGGGCCTGCTGCCAGAGCCGTGCCCCGACCTTGAAGGCCAACGCCTGCGCCGGCCAGCCGAGGTACCGGTCGACCTCGAAGCGCGCGGTCGCCGGATCCAGCCCGGCGACCCGGGTCAGGAAGTCCACGGCCAGCTCGGGGGTCCACCGCCGCGCGTCGGTGAGGCCGGTCCCGGCCGGGACCGGCACGTCCAGGTGCAGGCCGAGGTCGATGACCACCCGGGCGGCCCGCCACATCTGCCCGTCGAGCATCCCGAGCCGCTCGGCGGGCCCGGCGTAGAGGCCCAGCTCGTCGGCGAGGCGTTCGGCGTAGTGCGCCCAGCCCTCGGCGTAGCCGTGCACCTGGCACAGCGACCGCTGCCACGGGTGCAGCTCGGCGGTGGTCAGGGTGATCGCGTGCTGGAGGTGGTGCCCGGGCAGCCCCTCGTGGCAGAGCGTCCCGACGTGCCGCCACACCGGCACCGTCGACTCGCCCGGGGGCGTCGACCACCAGATCCCGCCCGGGCGGGTCAACGCGGCGTCGGGCGGGGTGTAGTACATGACGCCGGAGGCGGCGGGGCTGATCCGGCACACCACGTGGCGGGTGGCGGCCGGGATGTCGAAGTGCGTGCCGTCCAGGGCGTCGGTGAGCCGCTCGGTGCGCTCCCGCAGCCACCGCTCCAGGTCGGGCCCGACCGGCACCCGGCCGGCGGGGTCGGCGTCCAGCGCGGCCCGCGCCCGCGCCACGTCGGGGTGGCCCAGCTCGGCGGCGACGGCGCGCTGCTCGGCGGCGGTGCGGGCCAGCTCCTCCCAGCCGTACGCGTACAGCTCGTCCAGGTCGACGCTCGCGCCGAGGAAGCTGCGCGCGGTGACGGCGTACAGGTCGCGGCCGACGCCGTCGGTGTCGGTGGCGCGTGGGGCCAGCTCGGTGCGCAGGAACGCGGCGAAGTCAGCCGTCGCGGCGGCGGCCGAGCGCGCCCCGGCGGCCAGCTCCCCGGCCAGCGTCCCATCCGGCCCTCCGGCCACCAGCCGGCCGTAGAAGTCGTCGGAGGTGACCCAGGCGGTGCACTGGTCGGCGACGGCCAGCACCTGCCGGCGGGCGACGAGGTGCCCCCGCCCGGCCGAGCGGCGCAGCGTCTCGGCGTACTGGCCGAGGGCCGCGGGCACCCGGCGCAGGTGCGCGGCGACGACCGCCCAGTCCTCCGCGCTACTACGGGGCAGATTGTCGAAGACCTGCCGGACCAGGTGCACCGGCGTCGCCAGCGGGGCGAGCAGCCGGGTGGTGAAGCCCGCGTCGTACAGGTCGACCTCGCTGGCCAGCCGGTCGCGCAGCGCGCCGGCCAGCGCCCGCTGCGCCGTGCCGTCGGCGCTGGCGCCGGCCGCCGCCGTGGCGGTGTCGCGGGCCAGATCCGCGCGGGCGGCGAAGCCGTCGGGGGAGAGGTCCGCGAAGTGCGAGTCGGGGGTACGCCCCGCCGCCTCGGCGGCCTGCGGGTCCAGCTCGGCGAGCGCGGCGAGGTACCGGTCGGCGACCTCGGTGATCGTCGTCATCGGGTGACGCCGAGGCGGCCGTGGTCGTCGCGGTAGGCGACGCCACCCTTGAGCACCGCGTGCAGGGTGCGCAGCGCGGACACCGAGCGGGTGGGATCGTCGCGCAGGACCAGCAGGTCGGCGTGCTTGCCCACCTCGACGCTGCCGAGCGTGTCGGCCTGGCCCAGCCACTGCGCGGGGCGGATGGTGGCGGACTTCAGCGCGTCGGCGACGGGCATCCCGGCGTCCACCATGAACTCCAGCTCCCGCACGGTCGCGGTCGTCTCGTCGTAGCCGGCGTGCGGCGGCATGTCGCTGCCCAGCGCGATCGGCACCCCGTTGCGGATGGCGTGCTGGAGGCTCTCCCAGTGCCGGGGACCGGCCGACAGGGCGCGGTCCATCAGCCAGCCCGGCACGCCGGCGTCGCGGAAGAACTGCTCGCAGCGGCTGACCACGATGGTCGGGACGTACCAGACGCCGCGGTCGGCCATCAGCCGGGTCACCTCGTCGGTCAGCTCGTAGCCGTGCTCGACGCAGTCCAGTCCGAGTTCCACGGCGCGGCGCACCGACTCGGCCGGGCCGGCGTGCGCGGTCACCTTGCGGCCCCAGTCGTGCGCCACCCGGATCACCGCCGCCAGCTCGTCGTCGAGCAGCTGCGGGGTGTCGATCGACTCGAACTCGCCGGCGATGCCACCGGAGATGCACACCTTGATCAGGTCGGCGCCGGCCCGGATCTGCTGCCGGGTCAGCCGGCGGAACCCGTCCGCCCCGTCGGCCTCCAGGGCGTCGGCCTCCCAGCCGTGCCCGCCGGTGCAGCAGAGGGCGTGCCCGGCGGTGAAGATCCGCGGGCCGTCCACCGCGCCGCGCTCGATCCCCTTGCGCAGGGCGAAGTCCGCGTACCGGCTCTCGCCGACGAGCCGGGCGGTGGTGACCCCGGAGTGCAGGGTCCGCCGCGCCGAGTCGGCCATCAGCAGCACCAGCTCGGCGAGGTTCGACCGGTGCACCTCGTCGCCGAAGTGGCCGGGCAGCCCGAGCGAGAGGTGGACGTGCATGTTGGTCAGGCCGGGCATGACGTGGTCGCCGTGCAGGTCGACCACCCGGGCGCCGCCGGCCTCGGCGAGGACGTCGTCGACCGGGCCGACCGCGCGGATCGTGCCGTCGGCACCGATCCAGACGCCGCTGTCGCGCTGGACGTCGTCCCGCACGCCGTCGTAGAGCGCGAGGTTGACCAGGACCTGTTCGGTGGGGATGTGCATGCGGAGTCCTCTACGCGGCGGGCACGGTGGACGGCGCCACCGTGGGGTCGTTGAGCCAGCAGGCGGCGCTGCGGCCACCGAGGTCGAGCGTGGGCGGGTGTTCGCCGCACGGCGCGAAGGCGTGCGGGCAGCGCGGCCGGAACCGGCATCCCGTCGGCGCGTGCGCCGGGTCGGGCACCTCCCCGGCGAGTGTCCTGGGCAGCTGCGGGTGCGGCCCGATCTGCGGCACCGCGTCGATCAACGCCCGGCTGTACGGGTGCCGTGGCGAGCGCCACAGCTGCCGGGTGGGCGCGGTCTCGACGATCCGGCCGAGGTACATCACCGCCGTGACGTCGGCGATCTCGTGCACCAGGGAGAGGTCGTGCGAGATGAACAGCATGCCCATGTCCAGGTCCCGGACCAGCCCGACGAGCAGGTTGACCACCTGGGCCTGGGACGAGGCGTCCAGCGCGGTGACCGGCTCGTCCGCGATGATCATCCGGGGTTCCGGCGCGAGCGCCCGCGCGATCGCGAGGCGCTGCCGCTGGCCGCCGGAGAACTGGTGCGGGTACCGCTCCGCCGCCCCGGCCGGCATGCCGACCCGGTCCAGCAGGTCGGCGACCCGCGCCCGGCGGGCGGCGCCGGTCACCGTGCCGGGCACCCCGTCGAGGAGCTGGGCGCCGATGGTGCGCCGGGGGTTCAGCGACGCGTACGGATTCTGGAAGACCATCTGGAGCCCGACCTGCGGCGTCGGCCGGCGCCGCCAGCCGAGCGGGGTGACCGGGCGGCCGGCGAAGCGGATCGTCCCGGCGCTCGGCGCGGCCAGCCCGACCGCCACCCGGGCCAGCGACGACTTGCCGCAGCCGGACTCGCCGACCAGGCCGACGATCTGGCCGGGCGCCACCTCCAGGCTCACCCCGGCCACGGCCCGGACCGGCCCCCGGCCACGCGCCTTGTACTCCACCTCGACGTCGCTGATCTCGAGCAGGTTGCCCGAGCCGACCGGCTCGCTCATGCCGCCACCTCCAGGTACGGACGGACCACGCAGGCCACCGACCGGTCGGCGCCGGCGGGGGACAGCGGGGGAGGCGCGGTGCCGCAGGACGGCTCGGCGTACCCGCACCGGGGTTGGAACGGACATCCGGGCGGGGCCTGCCCCGGCGCCGGCGGCCCGCCCGGGATGGGACGCAGCGTGCCGACGGACTGGGTGCCGTGCGGGCGGGCGCCCAGCAGCGCGGCCGTGTACGGGTGGCGCGGCGCGGTGAGCAGCGCCCCGGTGGGCCCGGTCTCCACCACCCGCCCGGCGTAGAAGACGTACCCGCGGGTGGTGAGCGCGCTGAGCACCCCGAGGTCGTGGGTGATGAAGGCGACGGCCAGCCCGGTCTCGGCGCGCAGCTGGTCCAGCAGCGCCAGGATGCCGGCCTGCACCGTCACGTCGAGCGCGGTGGTCGGCTCGTCGGCGATCAGCAACCGGGGGCGGGCGGCGAGGGCGATCGCGATGGCCGCCCGCTGCCGCATGCCGCCGGAGAACTGGTGCGGGTACGCCCGCACCGCCCGCTGCGGGTCGGGGATGCGGACCTGCTCGAGCAGTTCCACCGCCCGCCGGTCGGCCGCCCGCCGGTCCAGGCCCAGGTGGACCTGCATGTGTTCGGTCAGCTGCCGGCCGACCGTGAGCATCGGGTGCAGCGCGGCGGTCGGGTCCTGGAAGACCATCGCGATCCCGGCGCCGCGCACCTTCTGCCAGCGCTTGGCGTCCAGGCCCAGCAGTTCGGTGCCGGCGAACCGGGCCGACCCGGTGACCTTGGCGCCGTTGGGCAGCAGCCCGAGCAGGGTCTGCGCGGTGAGGCTCTTGCCGCAGCCGCTCTCCCCGGCGATGCCGACCATCTCGCCCTCGCCGACGGTGAACGACACGTCGTGCAGGATCGGCAGCGGCCCCGTGGGGCCGGGCAGGGTGACGGCCAGGGAGTCGACCTCGAGCAGGGGTGGCATCTCTCAACGTCCCTTCGCGTAGCGGGGGTCGATCCGGTCGCGCAGCGCGTCGCCGAGCACGTTGAAGGCCATCACCACGGTGAGGATGGCCAGGCCGGGGAACACGCTGACCCACCACATGGAGAGGTCCTGCGAGCCGAGCGCCACCATGGAGCCCCACTCGGCGGCCGGCGGGCGGGGGCCGAGGCCGAGGAAGGACAGCGCGGAGAGCAGCAGCACGGCGTTGCCGAGCTCCAGGGTGGCGAGCACGATCGCCGGCCCCACGCTGTTGGGCAGGACGTCGCGGCGCAGCGCGCGGAGCGGTCCGATGCCGAGCAGCCGGGCGGCGCTGAGGTAGTCCTCGCCGCGCATGGTGAGCACGGCGCTGCGGATGACCCGGGCGTAGACCGGCCAGGAGACGATGACCAGCGCGAGGACGGCGTTGCGGGTGCTGGGCCCGAACGCGGCGGTGACGGCCATCGCCAGGATGATCTGCGGGAACGCGAAGACCAGGTCCGTCAGGCGCATCAGCGCCTCGTCGACGAACCGGCCCACGTAGCCGGCGACCAGGCCGAGCAGGCCGCCGATCAGCAGGGCGAGCGAGACGATGGCGAGCGCGAGGGGGATCGACAGGCGGGAGCCGTGGACCACCCGGCTGAACACGTCCCGGCCGAGCGAGTCGGTGCCGAACCAGTGCGTGCCGGACGGCGGCGCGTAGGCGTCGGGGCTCTGCGCCAACGGGTCGTACGGCGCGACGAGCGGGGCGAACAGCGCCACCAGCAGCCACCCGCCGAGGATGACGAGGGCCGCCACGGCGATCGGCTGCCGCCAGATCGGCCGCCCGGTCGAGCGACCGCGCAGCCGGCCCAGAAACCGGCGCCGGGCCAGCGCGTCGGTCGCCTTCGGGTCGGGCGCCACGGGATCGGGTGCGAGTGTGGTCATGACAGCCGGATCCTCGGGTCGATGAGTCCGTACAGCAGGTCGACGGTGAGGTTGACCAGCGTGTAGACCAGCGCCACGAAGAGGCTGACGCCGAGGATCGCCGGCAGGTCCAGCGCCGTCGCGCTGCGGTACGCGTACTGGCCCAGGCCCGGCCAGCCGAAGATGTTCTCCACCAGCACCGTGCCGGAGAGCAGCGAGGCGAAGGCCAGCCCGGAGACCGTGATCACCGGGACCAGACCGGCCCGCAGCAGGTGCCGGCGGAACACCACCCGGGCGGGCAGGCCCTTGGCGTACGCGGCCCGGATGTAGTCCTGCTGGAGCACCTCCAGCATGGACGAGCGGACGAACCGAACGAGCATCGCCACGGTGAGGCTGGTCAGCACCAGCACCGGCAGGATCAGGTGCTGGGCGGCGTCCCAGGCCACGTCCCACTGACCGGCGAGGGCGGCGTCGACCGTGTACATGCCGGTCACCGTCGGCGGCGGGCTGAAGTCGGTCGAGAGCCGCCCGCCGCTGGGCGCCAGGCCGAGCTGGTAGAAGAAGACGTAGAGCACGACGAGCGACAGCCAGAACGGCGGGGTGGACAGGCCGAGCAGCGCGCCCACGCGGATCAGCTGGTCGGTGATCCGGCCGTTGCGCACGGCGGCGAGCATGCCGATCCCGGTGCCGATGAGCAGCGCCAGCACCATCGTGGGGATGGCCAGCTCCATGGTCGCCGGCACGTACTGCAACAGGTCGTCGGCCACGGTCCGGCCGGTCTGCTGGGAGATGCCGAGGTCGCCCTGGAACAGGTTGCCCAGATACTGCAGGTACTGCACGTACAGCGGCTGGTCCAGGCCCCACTTCTCGCGGAACGCGGCGACCGTCGCGGGGTCGTTGAGCGCCTGGTCGGAGAGGTTGGCCGTGACCGGGTCGCCGGGCACCACGGTGACCAGGCCGAACGTCACGATGGTGACGCCCAGCAGCAGCCCGGCGGTGATGGCCACCCGCTTGAGCAGGAAGAACAGCAGCGCCCGGTGCGGCCGGGGCCGGGACACGGTCGTGGTGACCGTGCCCGGCCCGGCGTCGTCGACTGTCGTCGTCATGGAGTGACTACCCCCGGCCCACCGCGGCGAGGTCGACCTGCCAGCCGGCGGCGGTGTAGTCCGTGCCGGTCAGGTCGCTGCTCGCCACCACGGTGGAGGAGTTGCTGGCCAGGACGACGTACGGCGAGGCGGCGTTCATCGCCCGCTGCCACTCCTGCATGGCGTCGGCCCGGGCGGCCAGGTCGAGGGTCGCGGTGACCTTCTTGCCGGCGGCCACGACGGCCGGGTCGGCCCGCTCGACGGTCCAGCCCGAGCGCAGCGCGGTGGCCTGGCCGGGCGACATGTTGTTGATCAGCGAGTCGGCGACCGGGTAGTTCAGGCTCTGCGGGGTGAACCCGAGGGCCATCTTGCCCGTCCGCATCTCGTCGAGGAAGGTGGTCAGCGGCTGCGGGGTCAGCTCCAGCTTGATGCCGGCCTCGGCGGCGTCGCCCTGTACCTTCGTCGCGACCGTGCCCAGGTCGACCCCCTTGTAGGTGATGGCCGGGTAGTTGAACTTGACCGTCGGGTTGGTCAGCCCCGCCTCGGTGAGCAACGCCTTGGCCTTCGCCACGTCACGCTTCGACTGCTCGGCGGCGGGCAGCGCGCCCGGGAACGCGGGGGCCACCAGGCCGGCGCCGGGGGCGGCGCCCTTGCCGTACAGCGCGGCGAGGCCCTCGTAGTCCAGGGAGGCGCGCAGCGCCTGGTTGAACTTCGCGTTCGAGGTCACCGGAGAGACGGCCGGGTCGGCGTTGAGGAAGAGGAAGTAGACGGTGTCCTGCACGCCGGAGGTCTTCAGGCTGCCCGGCAGCCCCTCCAGCAGCTTGCCGGAGATGTCCAGCGCGATCTCGGAGCCGCCGGCCCGCTGCATGGTCAGCTTCTGGGTCTGCACGTCCATGTTGCGCAGCACGACCCGGCTGAACTCGGGCTTGGTGCCCCAGTAGTTGGGGTTGGCCTCCAGCACCACCTGCGCCGACGGGTCGTACGACTTCAGCACGTACGGGCCGCTGCCGACGGAGTTCGTGTCGAGGTACTGCTGCGCGGTGTCGCTCTTCGCGGCGTCGGCGGCGTCCGTCGCGCCGTGCTCCTTGGCGACCTTCGAGTTGACCACCCCGGTCGAGGGCATCGCGAGCACCACGGGGATGTTCGGGTCGGCGGTCGCCGAGGTGACCACCACGGTCCGCTCGTCGCTCTTGGCGAAGGTCAGGCCGCTGACCATGACCGCCGGGCTGGCCTTGACGTTCTTCAGCCGGTTGAGGGAGAAGACCACGTCGTCGGCGGTCAGCGCGGTGCCGTCGGAGAACTTCACGCCCTCGCGCAGCTTGAAGGTGAAGGTCTTGGCGTCGGGCGAGGCCTCGTACGACTCGGCCAGCGCCGGGACGGGCTTGCTGACGTCCGAGCCCTCGAAGGTCAGCAGGGTGTCGTAGAGCGAGTGCACGGCGGTGAGGCCGGTCGCCTCGTAGATCCGGCCGGGGTCGAGGGTCTTGAGGACGAACGAGGTGTTGACGGTGAGGGTCTTGGCCGAACCGCCGTTACCGCTTCCTCCGCTGCCGCCCGCGCTGCACGCGGTGCTGGAGGCTATGGCCAGCGCCGCCAGAGCGATCGCTCCGACGCGGAGCCGGCGAGGGGACACCGACATGCTGTTCCTACCTTCGTGATGGGCCGGCCCGCGCGGGACGGGCTCTGGGGGCTGTCGGGCCCGGCGACGCCGGGACGCCGAGGTCGGGCCGCTGGTGCCAACCGTGGCGGCTTCGCGGTCTTCGCCGTGGTGCCGTCATGGGGTTGGATGTACCCGGACGCAACTGCCGTCCGGTTCGTGCCTCGACGCGGCTTGTCTAGTAGCGCCAAACACGTTCACCATATGTTTGACCATGCTAGACAGCGGCGTATAGTCACGTCAAACATTTCTAGCCACCCTGTTTTCGGAACGAGGAAAGACGCATGCTCGGTGACCAGCTCCGTGACCTGCGCCAGCAGCACTCCCTCACGCTGCGCCAGCTCGCGGCCGCGGCCGACGTCTCACCCGCCCTGCTCAGCCAGATCGAGAACGGCGCCACGGACCCCAGCCTGGCCACCCTGCGTAAGCTCGCCAAGGTCTTCGACACCTCCATCGCGGCGCTGTTCTCCGAGCCGGACGCCCCGCTGGTGCACATCAGCCGGCCCGGCTCGCGGTCCCGGCTCGCCGCTCCGCCCGGGCAGATCGCCTACGACCGGCTCACGCCGGGGCGGGGCGACCTGGAGGTGCTCGAAGCCGAGCTGGCGCCCGGCGACGCCAGCTCGACCGAGCCGTGGGCGCACCCCTCGACCGAGTGCGCGATCGCCGTCACCGGCGAGGTCGTCGCCGAGATCGGTGGCGAGAAGTACGTGCTGAAGACCGGCGAGGCGATCACCTTCGACTCCCGGCTGCCCCACCTCTACCGCAACGCCAGCGACCAGCGGGCCCGGCTCATCATCGCGGTCACCCCGCCGACCCCCTGACCCATCCGGCACGTCACCCGGCCCGCGTCGCGCACGTGGGCGGTACGACGCCGCCCGTCGAAAGGACCCGCAGTGGACCGTGACAGCGTCGACTGGTTCGGCTACCTCCCGGCCGTCACCACCCCGTTCACCGCCACCGGCGAGCTGGACCTCGCCGCCTGGCGCGTACAACTGGACTGGCTCGCCGCCGAGCGGCTGCACGGGGTGATCGTCGGCGGGACCACGGGCGAGTGGTTCAGCCTGACCGAATCCGAGCGCGCCGCGCTGTTCCGGACGGCCGCCGAACGGGTCGGCGACCGGCTCACGGTGCTCGGCGGTTGCAACGCGTACACGCCGGCGGAGGCGATCCGGCACGCCGAGGCCGCCCGGGACGCCGGCCTGCACGGCATCCTGCTCACCCCGCCGCCGTACGTGGTGCCCACCCGTGCCGAGGTCGTGGCCTTCTACCGGGCCGTCTCCGAGGCGGTGGACCTGCCGCTCTGCGTCTACAACTGGCCCCGCGGCACGGGCGTCGACCTGGACGCCGACCTGCTGGTGGAGCTGAGCGCGCTGGACACGGTGGTGGCGGTCAAGAACTCCACCCCCGACTTCGGCGGCTTCGTCCGGAGCCTGGTGGCCCTGCGGCACCGCGTGCGCTACTTCGGCATCCCCACCAACGAGGTGGGCATCGAGCTGATGACCACGATCGGCGGCGACGGGCTGATGGGGGCCGGCGCGGTGCTCGGCGCCGACCACCCCGACTTCTTCCGCGCCCTGCGCGCCGGGGACCTCGACCGGGCCCGGGTCCTCGGCGCCCGCGACCGGGTGATCATGGAGGACTGGTTCGGCCCGGACTACGGCGCCCGCTTCGGCAACGCCCAGGCGATCATGAAGTACGCGCTCACCCTGCGCGGCGTGCCGGCCGGTCACGTCCGCGCGCCGCTGCTCCCGCTGACCCCCGCCGAACGGGACCGCGTCCGGGCCACCATGACCCAGCTCGACCTGCTCCCGTGACCGCGTACGACACCGCGGTCATCGGCGGCGGCCTGCTCGGCTGCGCGACCGCCTGGCACCTCGCCCGCGCCGGCAACCGGGTCCTGCTCGTGGAGAAGGACCAGGTCAACCGGCACGCCTCGGGGCAGAACGCGGGAAGCCTGCACTTCCAGCTGGAGTTCCGGATGGTCGAGCACGGCGACGACGCGGCCCGGGCGGCGGCCCGCGCGCTCCCGCTGCACCTGGACGCCGTGCGGGCGTGGGCGGGCATCGAGGACGAGCTCGGCGAGCGGTGCGGGGTGTCGCGCACCGGCGGGCTGATGCTCGCCGAGACCCCGGCGGAGATCGCCGTGCTGGACCGCAAGGCGGCCCTGGAGCGCGAGTACGGCCTCGACGTCACCGTGCTCTCCGGCGCGGAGCTGCGCCGGTTCGCGCCGTACCTGGCGGACACCGTGCTCGCCGCCGGCCACGTGCCCGGCGAGGGCAAGGCCAACCCCCGGCTGGTCACCCCGGCGCTGGCCCGGGCCGCCGGTCGCCACGGCGCCGTGCTGCGCACCGGTTGCCGGGTCACCGGGCTGCACCGGCGCGGCCGGCACTGGGAACTGCGCACCGGGACCGGGCCGGGGGACACCGCCGGGGAGACCCACCTGGCCGACACGGTGGTGCTGGCCGGCGGGGTCTGGACCGCCGAGTTGGCCGCGATGGCCGACGTCCGGCTGCCGGTCTTCCCGGTCGGGCTGACGATGAGCGCCACCGCCCGCGGCCGGCCGTTCCTGCCGCACCTGATCCAGCACGTCGGCCGGCGGCTGTCGATGAAGCAGACCGAGGACGGCAACGTGCTCATCGGCGGCGGCTGGCCGGCCAAGCTGGTCAGCCGGGCCGGCCGGGTCGACCTGGAGACCAACCCGGAGCTGCGCTACGAGTCGCTGGTCGGCAACGCCGACGCCGCCCGGGTGGTCCCGGCCGTGTTCGACCTGCCGGTGATCCGGACGTGGACGGGCATGACCACGCTCACCCCGGACCACCTGCCGCTGCTCGGCGCGGTCCCGCGCCGGCCGGGGCTCTACGTCGCCACCGGCGGCTCGGCCTTCACCCTCGGCCTCACCTACGCCCGGCTCCTCGCCGCCATGGTCGTGACCGGCGAGGCCGACCGGTCGATCGAGGACTACTCACCCGCCCGCTTCGGAGCGCTGAACTTTGTCTGAACACCGCCCGTCGGCATCCGCGCCCGCGCCCCGGCGCACCGCGATGCGGCGACCCGCGCCGGTCACCATCGAGGTGGACGGGCGGCCGGTGTCCGCCCATCCGGGCGAGTCGCTGGCCACCGCGCTGCTCGCCGCCGGGGAGCGGGCCGTCGGCGTCACGCGCGGCGGCGTCCGGCGCGGGCCCTACTGCAACATGGGGATCTGCTTCGAGTGCGTCGTCACGGTCGACGACGTGCCCTGCCAGCGGTCCTGCCTGATCCGGGTACGGGCCGACATGCGGGTGCGCACGGCGGTGCCCCGGTGAGCGCGCCCGACGTGGTGGTGGTCGGCGCCGGCCCGGCCGGCCTGGCCGCCGCCGCCACCCTCGGTCGGCACGGCGCCGCCGTCACCGTCGTCGACGAGCAGGAGCTGCCGGGCGGGCAGATCTACCGCCGCCCGCCGGCCGGGTTCACCCCGCCGGCCGCACCCTCCTCCGCCGGCCGGGCGCTGCTGGCCGAGGCCACCGCCGCGCCCGGCGTACGGTGGCTCGCCGACACCACGGTGTGGGGCGTCCTCGGCACCCGGGCCGGCCTCGACGGGTACGCGGGCGAGCAGCCCCCGCCGGGCCGCTACCGGGTCGCCACGCACGGCCCGGCCGGGGTCCGCCTGCTCGAACCCCGGGCGGTGCTGCTCACCGCCGGCGCGTACGACCTGCCGGTGCCGTTTCCCGGCTGGACCCTGCCGGGAGTGCTCACGGCGGGCGGTGTGCAGACGTTCGTCAAGGCGCAGGGCCTGCTGCCGGGCGGCCGGTTCGTGTTGGCCGGGGGCCACCCGCTGCTGCTGGTCGTGGCCGCCCAGCTGGTGCGGGCCGGCGCCCGGGTGGTCGAGGTCGCGCTGATCCAACGCCGCCGCGACCTGGTGCCCGGACCGGCCGGGCTGGCCGCCGTGGCGGGTGCGGGAGGCAAGATCGCCGAGGGCGTCGGCGCGCTGCGCGTCCTGCGCCGGGCGGGGGTGCCGGTCCGGTTCGCCACGGTGGTCCGCCGCGCCGAGGGTGACCCGGACCTGAGCACGGTGACCCTCGCCGAGGTCGGCCCCAACGGGCAGCCGGTCCCCGGCACCGACCGGGACGTGCCCTGCGACGTGCTGGCGCTGGGGTACGGCTTCGTCCCCTCCGTCGAGCTGGCCCGGCAGGCCGGCTGCGCGGTGACCTGGGATTCCCCCGCGGGCGGCTGGGTGGTCCGGCACGACGAGTGGCTACGTACCTCGGTGCCGGGCATCGCGGTGGCCGGCGAGCTGACCGGCGTCGCGGGCGCCGAGCAGGCGGCGGTCGAGGGCCGGCTGGCCGCCCTCGGCGTGCTGCGCGACCTGGGGCTGCTCGACGAGCGCCGGGCCGCGACGCTGGCCGGCCCGGTGCGCCGGGAACTGCGCCGCCGGCGACGGTTCGTCACCCAGGTGCTCGACCGGTTCGCGCCGGACCGCGCGGCCCTGGGCAGCCTGGTCACCGACGACACCGTGCTCTGCCGCTGCGAGGAGGTGCGGGCCGGCGACGTGCGCCGCGCGCTGGGCGCCAATCCGCACCTGGGCACCGCCAACGCGGTGAAGCTGGTGACCCGCGCCGGGATGGGCCTGTGCCAGGGCCGGTCCTGCCAGCCGGGCCTCTGCCAGCTCATCTCCACGCTGACGGGCCGGGGACCGGAGGAGGTCGGCGCGTTCACCGCGCAGGCGCCGGTCAAGCCCGTCCCGCTGCGCGCGCTCGCGCTCGGTGACGGCCCGCCCGGCACGGACTGACCGCGCCGCACGGGGACGGATCGGCCCGGCCGCACGGGGACGGATCGGCCCGGCCGCACGGGGACGGATCGGCCCGGCCGGGCGGGCGCGGATCAGCCCTGCCATCGGGCGGTCGGGCTGGTCAGAGCCAGCCGGAGCGGCGGAAGAGGCGGTACAGGCTGAGGGCGGTCAGCGCCATCAGACCGAGCGCGGCGGGGTAGCCGTAGCGCCAGCCCAGCTCCGGCATGTTGGCGAAGTTCATGCCGTAGACCCCGGCGATGCCGGTCTGGGTCGCGGCGATGGCGGCCCACGCGGCGATCTTGCGCATGTCGTTGTTCTGGTCCACCGCGAGCTGTGCCAGCCGGGACTGCAGGATCGAGTTCAGCAGGTCGTCGTACGCGGCGACCCGGTCCACCGCCCGGGTCAGCCGGGCGTCCACGTCGACGAACCACCGGTGCAGCTCACGCGGCGGGTTGTCGGGCCGCTGGTCGAGCAGCGAACGCAGCGGCACCTGCAGGGGCTGCACCGCCCGCTTGAACTCCACCACCTCCCGCTTGAGCTGGTAGATGTGCTGGATGTCGGCCGAGCGGTCGCGGGCGAACACGGCCTCCTCGATGCGTTCCAGGTCCCGCTCGACGTGCCCGGCGACTTCCAGGTAGAGGTCCACCATCCGGGAGCAGACCGCGTACGCCACCGCCCACGGGCCCTGCGCGAGCACCGCCTGGCGCTGCTCCACCTCGGCGCGGACCGAGGTGAGCGCGCCCGCGGCGCCGTGCCGCACCGTGATGGCGAAACGGTCGCCGAGCAGCACCATCACGTCACCGGTGTCGATCACCTCGGAGGTGTCGGTCAGCTCGGTGTGCAACACGTATCCGGCCGTGCGCAGCACCAGCAGGGTCACGTCGCCGTCGCGCCGCACCGTGGGCCGGTGGCCGTCGGCGAGCGCCTGCTCGACGGTCAGGTCGTCGAGCCCGAAGGTGCGGCCTACCGCCGCCAGCACCGCCGGGCCCGGTTCGTGCAGACCCAGCCAGACGAAGGCGTCGCGGCCACGACGGCTGCGGGCGTACGCGTCGGCGTAGTGCGGGCGGCCCGGCTCGCGCCGCCCGGCGACGTAGACGGCACACTCGACCACGGCGTCCGGATTGGACCGTCGGGACTCCGGCCCGCGCTGTCCCGGCACCGGTCGGCCGAGCAGCCGGTCGAACACGGCCGACAGACCCACCCGTTCCCTCACCCGCCGAGCCACCCGTCCCCCTCCGCCTCGCCGGCATCCGCGCGGACACCGTACTCGGCTCCGGCGGATCCGGGGTCACGGCACCCGGGTGGCGAAGACGACGACGTTGTCGACGTAGTTGCCGCTGTCGCGGTCGAACCGGCCGCCGCAGGTGATCAGGCGCAGGCCGGTCGCGTCGCTGGGCCCGTAGACCAGGTCGGTGGGGAAGCGGTCCTTCGGGTACGACCCGACGCCGTCGACGGCGAACGTGGCGACGCTGGCGTCGGCGCGGGTGACCCGTACGGTGTCGCCGGTCCGCAGCCGGCCTAGGTCGAAGAAGACGGCGGGGCCGGCGGCGGAGTCGACGTGCCCGACGATCACGGCGTTGCCGGTCTCGCCGGGGGTGACGCCGTGCCGGTACCAGCCGGCCACGGTGGGCTGGTCCAGCGGCGGCACCTCCAGGTGCCCCTCGGCGTCGGCGCCCACCGGGACGACCCGCGCCCGCACGTCGATGGCCGGGATCCGCACGTCGACCGGCTCGGCCCGGTGCAGCGGCGGCACGGACGGCGCGGAGCGGGCCGGGGCGGGGACGTCGGCGGCCTCCGGCCGGGGC